>JAITTF010000211.1 GCA_031287215.1 Bacteroidales bacterium | reverse complement strand
AGAGGGGAAAGTTAGGTATTAAAGGCAGGGAACATGCTTCCAAATCCCAATCCAAAGAACAACGCTATTCCAAAAAAGATTTGGGGATTCCACAACATCATCTTAGCGCATCCTGAAAGGGCAAAAAAACAAATACAACCAAGAACAAACCGTATGTAATCACTTGCATAATTTTACCTTTGTCAACCAATTGAACTGAAAAGATACGCGAAATGGCAGTCCCTATAGCCACTAAAGTAAAAAATAGTCCAATACCATTTTCAATGCCAATAGCTTTGCCATACATCGCAATATAAGTAGTAGTAATACCATAAGGAATAGAAATTAGTAACAATACCAAACCCACCGGCAATGACTAAAGTATCTAACAGATATCCCGAAAATGGACGAACTGTAAGTGCTGCAACCGTGTAACATGATAATATTAAGCCTATTTTCCCCTTATCGGAATTGAAAAGTTCGGTCAGATAAAACGGCAATACAGGCATTAAGAGATAGAATCCAAAATACAATAGGAAATTGGCTGCCAATATAAAACAGTAATTTGAGGTAATCAATTTATCCTTCTTCATCTGTTCCTTCATAAAAAAAATGCACAAGTACAATTTCTATACCGAAAAATCTATCGGTTGGAAAACAAATCGCAAAATTTCTTCGGTATGGGCGTTTCAAAGTGCATCTCTTCACGTGTAACCGGATGCACAAATGACAGTACCTGAGCATGTAAACCCAATCGCCCAATGGGAGAAGAGGTCGCACCGTACTTTCTGTCTCCCACAATGGGATGTCCAATATCTTGCAAATGAACCCTAATTTGGTTCTTTTTTCCCGTTTCCAATTCTACTTTTAACATGGCAAATTGATCATTTTTACCGATCATTTGGTAATGAGTAATCGCTTTTTTTCCTTCTCTTGCTTTATGACCTGAATGAATTTTAAAAGCCTTGCTTTCACGTAAATAAGAGACTATTGTATCCTCTTCTTTGTCCGGGACTCCTTCTACAACAGCGACATAAGTACGTTCGATTACATTATCGTGCCAATGGTCTTGCAGTGCCAATTGAGTCTCT
The DNA here is from genome assembly GCA_031287215.1 of Bacteroidales bacterium. Classification (GTDB taxonomy): domain Bacteria; phylum Bacteroidota; class Bacteroidia; order Bacteroidales; family WCHB1-69; genus JAGVVH01. The sequence continues at coordinate 4,540 of JAITTF010000211.1, read as the reverse complement.
TTATTTTTTGCAAATAATAATAGTCCTGAAGTATCTCTATCAATACGATGCACAATATGCAAACGCCTGTGTGGTGCTGTCTGTTGTAAATAATCATATAGTATAGAATAGGCAGTCAATTCGTCTCTTCTTCCGTCTGTAGCGACCGTCAAAAGCCCTTCAGTTTTCTCTATGACGAGAATAAATTCATCTTCAAAGACAATTTTTACTTTAGAATGATGAAATTCATAAATACCGACAGCAACATTGATTACAACCTGATCTTCAGTGTGTAATAAAAAATTATGTTGCGATATATTCTTCCCGTTAACCCACACTTGCTTTCGCGACAACAATGCTTTAAGGGCTGTATTACTTTTCCCATTAAAATGTATTTTCAAGAAATCCATTAACTCCATCGGCTTTTTCACCCGAAGAGAGGTCTGTTTTTCTTTTTTAGGTGCTATGTTCATTTTTTTTTTGTAGGAGTGGTAGTACATAGTAGGCAGTCAAAGCTAATGCAAAATTAACACAATAGCCAATACCCAATACGCTGTACTCAATACCAAGAGAAGCAACTACTTTTTCAGAATAGATTTAAAGACCTCTTCTTGTATTTTCACCGGATATTTTTTGTTTAAGTCAGCGATCCATAATTTTTCAAGATAATCCTGATATCGAGTAATCACGACAGATTTAATCTCTTCCAATGGTTGAAATTCACCTGAAGTAGCAGTAGGATATTCCGTTTTGATCGATTCGTAGAAGTTCACTAAACCGGTGCTGTCGAGCATGGCTTTTTCCCACACTTTATTGGTATTCAAATCATACAAAATCATACCACTAATATATTCATCCATAAGATTTTTAAACTCAGGGAATTTAGTTTCTAACTGTGTGTTTTCATAATTAATGATAATATCATCTACGAAGGCATTAAAACGTTCTTCCAGAAATTGTTTTCTGGTAAGTTCTTGTAAATTCACCCCTCTAAAACGACTCAGATAGACTATAAAACCGGAAGCATCAACCGGTTTATTGTCAATATTAACAACCTGTTTTAGCTTTTTAACGCCTTTTAATGCATTAATATCATACATATTATTTGTAAAAAATTCCTCAGGAAGATTTTTATCTAAAAACTTAATGGCAGCATTTTTTCCTGTTTCTTGATATTGGTACTCCTTTTTAAGTCTATTGACCAAAGAATTTTTACTTAAATGGGAACGGCTATCTTTAGCAATTTTTCCTTTTACAAAATAGTCGGCTTCTTCTTTTGACAACTCATCAGGAGTAAAAGCTATCAGTTGAAGAATATGCCAACCCATCGTAGTGGCAACGGGTTCTGAAATTTGTCCAAGAGTAAGATTAACAGCAGTTTTTACAAAATCACCCGGACGTCTATTGACTGTAAAAGGTTCCATTCTTCCGCCTTTATTTTTAGAATATTGATCTTCTGAAAAAATACGTGCTACAGAGTCAAAAGGCAAAATTTTCAATTGAGTTTGAGTTTGTAAAATATTTGTTTTTACATTTTCGCTCATTTTCCCGTATGCAGCTAATGAGTCGGCAAAGAAAATTTGAGCTACTTCAATGGTTTTTAAGGCAGGAATTTTATCTACTACGTATATGATATGATAACCAAATTGACTCCTTACCGGCATAGATATCGAACCAATTGGTGTATTGTACATCGCATTTTCAAAAGGATAAACCAATTGAAATACGGTACAATAGCCTAAATCTCCTTTATTGCCATACATTTTTTTATGGGTATTAGGATTAACAGCATCTTGAGCTGAGTGATCTTCCGAATAACGAACTGCGGCATCAGCAAAACTAATTTCATTATTAACAATTTTGTTTCTGATGTTCATAATCGTATTGTAAGCCGCTAAAGTATCCTTAGGAGTAGCATCCGGCGCACAAGCAACCATCAAATGGGAAGTACGAATATAAGATTTTTGACGTTCTTTAGCTTCCTCAACCAAACGGGCATTTACATTTTTATCCACTAAATACTGTTGTGCCGATTGTTTTCTATAGGATTGAAATTCACGTTGAAAGGAAGAAGCTGTATCCATTTTCAACTCTTTACCCTCTTTCACCTTCAACTTATAATTGATATACAGAGAGAGATAATCCCTTAAATCATTTTCGGTAGCTGTACTCAACTGATTATTCTTTTGATAAGAATTTAAAAATTCCGATTTAGCAACCGCTTCATCACCTACATTAAAAAGAATTTCTTCTTTTTGCGCCTTCAATTGAACACTTAATACTGAAAGAAATAACAGTGTAATAACAAATTTTTTCATAAAACAACAAAATTAATTAATCTATTTTCTAAAACTTTATTTTTTTAACAACATACAAAAAAACAAATAAATCATTTAAAATTCTAAAGATGAGAATATTAAATAAAATACCTACCACTTATATTGATCAGTGCAAAGTTACAATTTTTTTATGAATAAATGAATTTCAACGTAAAAAAACAAGATAAAATCATGTCAACATAAATCAATAGAAAATAATTGTTTTCTCGTTTCTGATTTTTCAAATCTTAATCTTTTTGTAATAAAACTTTTTTACTTTTGCAACCTTAAAAAAAATAGTTTTTTTAATCATCATTATGGACAATTCTATACTCAATCGTTTAACTCCTAAGGAGCCTAAATTTTTTCCTTTATTAACCAATTTGTCAGAAGTAACTATCAAGGTTGCAAAGCTTTTAGAAAATTGTATTATAAATTACTCTTCTGAAAATTCAATGGATTACTACCATGAAATCAAGGAACTTGAAAAGATAGGAGATGTATTTACCAATGACATCTTTGATGCATTAAATTCCACTTTTATTACTCCTTTTGATCGGGAAGACATTCATAGTTTAGCCGGAACTTTGGATGATGTTACGGATGTGATCAATCGTTGTGCCCAGAGTATTGCATTTTACAAGCCTAAAGCCATGCCGGCAGAAGTTGTAGAATTGACTAAATTGATTTCAGAAGGTGCTGAAGTCTTGCAAGATGCTGTTAAGGATTTGAAAAATTTGAAAAAAAATCCAGCCAAAATCAATGAAAATTGCCTCAAACTGCACATCATCGAAAATAAAGCCGATGAAGCCTACCAGCAAATAATTATGAAACTATTTGAAACAGAAAAAGATAGTATAGAGCTCATCAAATTAAAAGAGATCGTCAAAGCTTTAGAACAGGCTACCGATGAGGCTGACCACGTTGGAAAAATTATCAAAACTATCATTGTCAAATATGCATAATAATTAACCGATGGGCATTCTTATTACGATCATTGTTTTAGCACTTGTTTTTGATTTTATTAACGGATTTCACGATGCTGCCAATTCGATTGCAACAGTGGTTTCCACAAAAGTGCTAACCCCTTTTCAGGCAGTTTTATGGGCATCAGTTTTTAATTTTGTTGCGTTTTTTATAGCCAAATATGTCATTGGTGAATTTGGAATTGCCAATACTGTAGCTAAAACAGTCCTGCCGGAATATATCACTCTGCCTGTCATTTTAGCTGGCATTATTGCGGCTATTATCTGGAATCTTACGACCTGGTGGTTTGGCATTCCCTCTTCGTCATCTCACACCTTAATTGGCGGTTTTGCAGGGGCAACGATTGCAGCTTCCGGTTTTGGTGCCATTCATGGAAATATCATCATCAAAATTGCCGCATTTATCTTTTTAGCTCCCTTTATTGGGATGCTTATTGCACTTTTTATCTCCATTTTATTACTCAGTCTCTTCAAAAAAGTATCTCCACATAAAGCCGATAGATGGTTTAGGAGGTTGCAATTAGTCTCTTCCGCCTTATTCAGCGTAGGGCATGGACTTAACGATTCACAAAAAGTAATGGGAATTATTGCTGCTGCATTAATAGCTGCTCATCCTCTTGGACTGGGGCTTGGCATTACCTCCATCAGCGACATGCCTGACTGGGTTGCATTTGCCTGTTTTACGATGATTTCGCTGGGTACAATGACAGGAGGATGGAAAATCGTTCAAACTATGGGGACACGCATTACTAAAGTAACACCTTTTGAAGGAGTTGTAGCTGAAACTGCGGGAGCTATTACGCTTTATCTTACCGAAATACTCAAAATTCCGGTCAGTACCACCCACACCATTACGGGAGCTATTATAGGAGTAGGAGCCACTAAACGACTTTCGGCGGTCCGTTGGGGAGTTACTAAAGACTTGCTGGTTGCCTGGATACTTACCATCCCTATCAGTGCGCTATTAGCTTCTATAATCTATTTGCTCGTGAATTTATTTTTATAAAGAGTCAGTATTTTATTTTTCATTTTCATTAAACAATTTTACTCTTTCTTCCAAGGTAGGCAATTGATTATCGCGAACCAAGGAAACGCAAGCGCGCAAACCTTCAACGTGCTCACTGCCGGTGATGGCTAATGAGATAGCACTGATTCCGTAATACAACAAGGTACGTAATAGCGTTTCGCCGTCCATGCCGGGATATGAAATAGTAAAATAAAAGCCATCTGCCAGTGGTTTGTCGTCATCATGATCAT
>JAITTF010000205.1 GCA_031287215.1 Bacteroidales bacterium | reverse complement strand
ATATTCTCCATTAGATCCTTCATCTCCTTCTGGCTATGATGGAAGATGTCCTAGTGGCTGTGTAGCAGTTGCTATGGCTCAAATTATGTATTATTATAGGTTTCCTCTATCGGGGCAAGGAAGTCATACTAATTATACAGACTATGGTCATTTTACAGTTAAAAAAATCAATTTAATAACACTACTTGGCGAGAACGTATTCAACAAGAACTCCCTGTTTACTATTCAGGAAGAAAATCCTCTGGGGGACACGCTTTCGTTTGTGATGGGTATGATGCAGAAAATCTTTTTCATTTTAACTTTGGTTAAGGATGTTGTTAATCAAAAATTGATCATTCAATAATAATTGTAATTAATATGTTTTCCCAATCTTCTCTGGTTTTATGAATGATAATCCGTTTTTTCTTTTAATAGAAACTGCAACAGAAGTCTGTTCTGTGGCACTTTCCCAAAAATTAGAGGTTATAGATAAAAAAGAGATTCTCATAGGACAATCTCACGCTCAAAATCTTATTCCACTTATTGATGAAATCTTTAAAAACACTAACGTTCCAAAAGACAAAATTAAAGCCATTGGTTTGAGTAGTGGTCCCGGATCTTATACAGGACTGCGAATTGGTGCTTCAACGGCTAAGGGATTATGTTTTACTTTGAATATTCCCTTAATCTCTATTTCTACACTACAAAACATCATGTTAGGTGCTGTAAAACAACTTAAAAATGAAAATGTTATATATTGCCCAATGATAGATGCACGCCGTATGGAAGTGTTCTATGAGTTGTATGATCACAAACAAAATCTTATTAAAAACACAGAAGCAATTATTGTTGAAGAAAATACCTTTTCTACCCTATTAAAAGACCATCAGGTAGTATTTTGTGGTAACGGAATTACAAAATGTAAAAATCTTTTGATTACTCATTCAAATGCCTTCTTCAGTAACGCCCCTTTATCTGCCTCCAATATGGCGACAGTAATTTACCAACAATATATTGAAAAACAATTTGAAAACATAGCTTCTTTTGAACCTTTTTATCTTAAAGATTATATCGCAAAAAAATCGGTTGTTAAGGGATTGATTTAATATAGGTTGGATCTTACCAAACCTCCTCAAAATTTTCATTATTTCTTACTGTTTTATCTCTATAATATTCAATAAGTTTTGCATATTTAAGATACGAATTTTGTGCCATTGAAAGGGCAAGTGTCAATCCGTCTAAACCACTAAAAATGCCTTTTTTGAAAAAGTAATTAACAATAAAAGCCCACAATCCATGGCAAAAAGGGGCAAAAACGGTAACTTTTTTACCCTTTAAAAATAGAATTTTAGCACTGCGGGTAGAGAAATTGCGATTTGGTTTGGCAAAGAGTTCTCCGATATGATGATAGGAATAGTGGAGCAGATCGGCTTTAAGTTTAAAGCAATGGGTAAAGGGCACGGCTGCATGTTGTTTACTTGCAGCATAGCGTGTTTTATGTCGATTGAACAACCTCACTACATAATCGGGATACCAGCCACAACAACGTATCCAACGATCGCCGATAAAATTCCTTCTTCTTACCGCATAACCTGCATACTGTGAATGATGGAGGTCTAAAGTGTTGATCATGTTTGCTAATTCGGGCATTATTCGTTCATCAGCATCTAAACAGAATATCCAATCATGAGTAACTTCTGTGATTCCTTTGTTTTTTTGGATGCCATCGCCTGAATAAGGGGAAATAATCACCTTCGCACCCAATCCGGTGGCAATCGCTACAGTATTGTCGGTGCTCTCAGAATCGACCACAATAATCTCATCACAAATCTGTTGCAAGGAGAGGATCGCTTCTGCGATATTATTTTCTTCATTTAAGGTAATGATAATTCCAGAAATAGCACACATAAAATAGGACGATTATAAAGATAGATAAACATTCATTAGATTATTTACAATAGTTTGCATTTCAAATTTTTGCGATTGAAGAATGCCGTTTTCCGTCAATGTTTGACAGAGAGGTGCCGAATTGAGCAGCAGTTTGATAGCATCAGATATTTCGTCAACATGATCGGGATTAATGAACAAAGCAGCCTCTCCTGCAATCTCTTCAAAACAAGAACTATTGCTCGCAATAATCGGAATCTTTGAGAAAAGTGCTTCTACGATAGGAATGCCGAAACCTTCAAAATAAGAGGCAAATATCAGTGCTTTTGCTCCTTGATAAAAATAGGGCAACTCCTCATTTGAAATGTCATGATAAAAAAAGATGTTGTGAAGATGCTCCTGAACGGCAAAATCCTTCAATAGGGTAGCATAATGATTGTTTCTACCTACAATGACTAACGCAACGTCGGAAGAGATCTTCTTAAAACTTTTGATGACATTCCCTATATTTTTGCGCTCTTCGATGTTACCTGCCATAAGAAAATAAGTTGCAGGCAAATTCCATTTTGCAGCTATTATTGCTCTTTTTTTAGCATCCTTATGGTTTGCAAAAATGGGATTGCAAATTTGATAAACGACTTCGATTTTTTCTTCCTTTACTTTAAAAAAGCGCAATATATCCTCTTTTGTTTGGTAACTTGTAGCAATAATGGTATCAGCATTTTGGCAGGCAAAAGCTGTTTTTTGTTCATAAATCAATCTGTCGTGCCATTTGTACCATTGTGGATAGCGCATAAAAATCGCATCGTGAATGCTTACCATGTTTTTGCTCTTTGACTTTTTGATGTCTAAAGGGAGTTCATTACTTAATCCGTGAAAAATATCAGGACGATAATGACTTGCCGTTTTTCCTAATCCCTTGTAACGCCATAAGGATGGACAAAGAGCATCCAAACCGGCAGGAGGGATTTGATAGGGAAGTCCAGCCTCAAAAAGAGTCTTTGTAGTTGATGCAGAAAATAATAGATACTCATTTTCCGGATGTAATAAAAATAGTGAAGAGAGTAGATTTCTGCTATAATTACCTAATCCACTACCATTAAAAAAAGCTCGTTTAGCATCAAAACCTATTTTCATTTCCAACGTTCATTATGAAGACTACAAAAGTACTAAAAATAATGATTGAGCCAATTGTTGTTAGGAGTTAATTTGTTTTTGTTTAATCGTTAATCGTGATTTTTTTTTAGTTAAAAAATAAATATCCAAGTATGAATTTTTTTTTGTAACTTTGTACCCTTGTAAATAAGTCAAAAACAAAAAATAATATTAAATACAAATTATTATGGCACACAGTATTAAAGGAACACAAACCGAAAAACATCTTATGATGTCTTTTGCGGGCGAATCACAAGCTCGCATGCGTTACACCTATTTTGCAAGCAAAGCAAAAAAAGAGGGTTATGAACAAATCGCAGCTATTTTTACAGAAACTGCTGACCAAGAAAAAGAACATGCTGAAAGAATGTTTAAATATTTAGAAGGCGGCACTTTAGAAATTACAGCTTCTTTCCCGGCGGGAGTTATAGGAACTACTTTAGCAAATCTTTACGAAAGCGCACATGGCGAAAACGAAGAGTGGTCTGAGATGTATCCTCATTTTGCAGAAGTTGCCAAAGAAGAGGGTTTTATGGAAATTGCCGCGATGTACAAAAATATTTCGGTAGCTGAAAAAGGACATGAAGAACGCTTTAGAGCTTTTATTACTAACATTGAAACGGACAAAGTGTTTGCTAAAGACGAGCCGGTAGTTTGGCAATGTAGAAATTGTGGTTTTATTTTTACCGGCAAAGCTGCACCTGCAAAATGTCCGGCTTGTCTGCATGATCAAGCCTATTTTGAAGTCAAAAAGAATAACATCTAAAAGGTAGGTGTTTCTCCTTGATATTCTTAAAGAAGTACTTCCGAATGCTGTATTTATTACGGCGTTGGTGATGATTATGTTGTTGTTGCTTGAATTTGTTCATGTTTTTTCTTTCGGAAAATGGACAAGTAATCTACATCAACATCCTTGTTTACAAATTGTTACATCTGCATTTTTGGGTTTAATTCCGGGGTGTCTTGGAGGGTTTACGGTGGTATCTCTTTTTACCCATCAGATGCTCTCTTTTGGGGCACTGGTTGCGGGTTTGATTAGCAGTCTCGGGGATGAGGTTTTCGTTTTAGTTGCTTACAGTCCTAAAATCACGCTGTTAGTTTCTTCGTTGTTGTTAGTCATAGGCATCATTGCGGGTATTGTCATCACTTTTTTCAAAAAAGACAATCACTTTAAAGGGCATCATTTTGCCTTACATGAAGCGGATCATGAAGAGTTACACGACGATGCGCACCACCATCATCCTTCTCATGATAAATTATGGTCTTTTAGGAATATTACCCAATATTCATCAACAAAAATCATCCTCATTGTGGGTCTGATTTTTTATCTATTGCTTTTATTATCAGGTAGTTTTGGACACTCTCATATTATGATTTCGGGTTTTCATCCTGATATTGAGACACATCAAGGCATATCATGGGAGATCATTTTATTCGCACTTTTCGGACTTTGTGTATTGATGATTGTGGCGTTTACTTCCAACCATTTTATCAAATCGCATTTATGGGATCATGTTATTAAACAGCATTTTTGGTCGCTATTTTTATGGACATTTGGAATCTTAATGGGGGTACATTTACTCCTTAATTTTATTGATATCAATAGTTTTCTCTCCGGCAATGAGTGGGCTGTTTTTGTAGTATTGTTATTTGCACTTCTGATCGGTTTAATACCCGAATCGGGACCACATTTGATTTTTATTATCTTGTATTTCAATGGAGTAATACCGTTTTCTATTCTTTTGGCAAATTTTATTGTTCAGGAGGGGCACAGTGCTTTACCTTTAGTAGCCGAATCGAGAATGAATTTTGTCAAAGTCAAACTTATCAAATTATTCATCGGTGCCACAGTAGGCAGCTTGGGAATTTTACTGCAATTCTAAGGCTACTCTTAAAACAATTTATTACTAATTATTGCGTTTATGCAACAATATGTTGAAACTATAAAACTTTAGAGCATTAACAATGGAAAAATCCGGAACCAAATTTAGAAAAATAATCCTTTTTTTATTCCCTTTTTTATTGGGAATTACGGTGGCTTTTATCTTTATTCAACCTGCCAATAAAAGAACAAAGGGTAATTTGACTAAACTTGAGCAAGTTTTGCAATATATCGACCATTATTACATGGATACGGTGAATAATGATAAATTGATGGAGGCAGCCATCACGGGCATGCTTCAAAGTTTAGACCCTCACTCTACGTACGCCAATGCTGTGGATAATAAGATCCTGCAAGAGCAACTCAACGGCTCTTTTGATGGTATTGGAGTTCAGTTTTCGATCATCAACGATACGGTAACGGTAGTTGCGGTCATTTCCGGTGGACCGGCAGATAAAGTGGGCATCTTTACCGGCGATCGCATTGTGCTGGTTGATGAGGAGCATTTTGCAGGGGTAGGCATCTCCAATGAAGATGTGCTCAATAGACTGCGAGGTGCTAAAAACAGCAAAGTTAAGTTAGGCATTCTACGTCAAGGAGTGCCCACAGTGAATCATTTTGAATTGATACGTGATAAAATTCCTACCTATACGGTGGATACTTACTATATGGTTCAAAATGATATTGGTTACATCAGGATAGACCAATTTGGAGCTACTACAGCAGACGAGTTTTCACGTGCCCTTTTTAAGTTAATCAATTTGGGAATGCAAAAACTCATTCTTGACCTTAGAGGTAACTCCGGTGGTTATTTAGATGCAGCTATTGCTGTTTGTGATGAACTGCTTCCGGCAGATGATTTGATTGTCTATACAGAAGGGTTACATGCTAAGTCGCAAAGCTATCTTGCTACTAAATATGGTCAGTTTGAGAAAGGAACTTTAGTAGTTTTGATTGACGATTTTAGTGCTTCTGCTTCCGAAGTTGTTGCCGGAGCTGTTCAGGACAATGATAGAGGATGGATCGTAGGAAGACGCTCTTTTGGGAAGGGATTGGTACAACAGCAATTTGAATTGGTTGACCATTCCAATATACGTCTTACCACCTCAAGATACCATACTCCCAGTGGAAGATCTATTCAAAAACAGTACATCAACGGTGTGGAAGCCTATTCTGAAGAGGTCTTAAATCGTTTTCAAAATGGAGAAATGGATTCTACTGCTAATGTTAAGTTTGACGAAAAATTGAAACATTTTACTAAAAAAGGGCGTGTTGTCTATGGTGGTGGTGGTATTATGCCCGACTATTTTGTGCCTATAGGTAGAGATAGTACTCTTATTCCTTTTAATATGATTGCCAACTCTTCCGTTTTTACCCAATTTGCCTTTGATTATACTACAAAAAACAGTAAAAATCTAAAATCAATTTATGCTACACCGGAAGATTTTATCAAGAAAATGTTTGTAGAAGAGTCGTTGTGTAATGAGTTAGTAAAAGCTTACAATGTTAAAAATGGTGCACATCCTGTTGTGCTTAATGAAACTTCCAAAAAAGAGTTGAAATTGTGGCTCAAAGCATTTGTCGGCAAAAACCTTTACCAAAACAAAGCCTTTTATCAGATTATTAACAGTAGTGATAAAACGGTATTGAAGGCAATATCGGTGATCAAAGGAGAAAATGTTATAGAAAAAAATAACAACAAAAATAATTAATATAAATTTATTAGTATGAAAAAAATCCTTTCTACTCTATTCTTAATTCTTATCGTCATGAGTTCATGTCAAGAAAAAAAAGTTACAGTTAAAGATGAAAACTTGATTACGAAAGAAAATCGTGAAGTTCCCGATTTCTCCAAAGGAGTGCTTACCGAAGAGATTCTGTGGTATCTTGGAAGAGTGGCAGATCCTCAACTCTCTCCCGATGGCAAAATGTTGCTCTATACGGTCAAATACTTTGACTATAAGAAAAATAAAGGGAATCAAGAGGTTTTTACGATTCCCGTTGCCGGAGGAGAACCTACACAACTTACTACAACCCCACAAAATGAGTTTGGTGCTATTTGGAGACCGGATGGTAAGAAGGTGATTTTTCTTCGCGATGTGGACGATGAAACCGTTCAGGCTTTTGAATGTAATTTAGATGGTTCTGATGTTCAACAAATTACGAATATTGAAGGTGGAATCAATAGCTTGAGCTTTGCCCCTGATATGAAACATGTTGCTTACTTTAAGACCGTTCAAGTTGACCCTACTATTGTAGATCGTTACCCTGACCTGCCATTAGCTACCGGCATGATATACGATGATCTGATGTATCGTCATTGGGACCATTGGAATGATGGTAGTTATGAACATCTCTTTGTTGCTGATTATCCCTCTTTTGAAAATAGTGTTGACCTATTAAATACAGAAAAATTTGATGCTACAGACCTGGTTTGGTCTTCCGACAACAAATCTTTAGCATATACTTGTAAACGATTGTCGGGGAAAGCATTTGCAGAAAGTACTAATACGGATGTTTTTATCTATAATATTAAAAATAAACAGACTAAAAATATCACTGCCGATAATTTGGGATATGATTTAGCTCCTGTGTTTTCTCCTGACGGTTCAAAAATCGCTTGGTCAAGTATGAAAACCGATGGTTTTGAGTCGGACAAACAACGTCTGTTTATTCACGATTTTAACACCGGAATTTCGGAAGATTACTCTAAAGATTTTGATCAAAGTTGTACCGATTTTGTTTGGAGTAAAGATGGTAAAAAAATGTGGTTTTTAAGTTGTATTTCAGGTACTTATCAAGTTTATGAACTGTCAATTGCAGACCATCAAATCAAAAAACTGACTAAAGGAGAACAAGATTATCACTCATTAGCATTAGCCGCTGAAGATCAATTAGTAACCAGCAAAACAAAGCATTCGTTGCCTGCTGAATTGTTTGCTATTAATTGCAATGATGGAGCTGAAAGACAGATTACCCATACTAATGATGAGGTACTTGCTAAAATAACGATGGGCGAAACCGTTGCAAAATGGATCACTACCACTGACGGTAAACCAATGCTTACGTGGGTTATATTACCGCCCAATTTTGATTCTACTAAAACCTATCCTACATTGTTGTATTGTGAAGGTGGTCCTCAATCACCTGTAAGTCAATTTTTTTCATACCGTTGGAATTTCCAAATTATGGCGGCTCATGGTTATATTATTGTAGCTCCCAATAGAAGAGGGCTTCCCGGATTTGGACAGGAGTGGAATGACCAGATTAGTTTGGATTACGGTGGACAAAACATGAAAGATTATCTGTCGGCAATAGATTTTATGGCTAAAGAGCCTTATGTTGATGCCAACCGTCTGGGAGCTGTAGGTGCCAGTTATGGTGGTTTTTCTGTCTATTGGCTTGCCGGACATCATCAAAAGCGTTTTAAATGCTTTATTGCTCATTGTGGTATGTTCAATTTTGAAAGTTGGTATGGCACTACGGAAGAGCTGTTTTTTGCAAATCATGATATTGGGGGTGCTTTTTGGGAAAATCCAACTCCCAAGAGTTACGAATTTTCTCCCCATAAATTTATCGGCAATTGGGATACCCCGTTGTTGGTTATTCATGGTGGCAATGACTTTAGAATCCCTTATACCGAAGGGATGCAAGCTTTTGATGCAGCTCAAATGAAAGGCATTCCCAGCCGTTTTCTCTTTTTTTCTGATGAGAGCCATTTTGTCTTAAAACCACAAAATTCAATCCTCTGGCAAAGAGAATTTTTTAGATGGTTGGATGGTTATTTGAAGTAAAAGAAAATTTACGCCGATTACACCAAATCATCCATCCCAAAAGAGAAGGGAAGGAGTGATTTTATCGAATCTAAAACATAACACTCTTGGTCGTTGGCAAGAATGATGGTGATGTTATTTTTGAATTTGTTTTCGTACTCCAACAAGGCTTGTCGGCAACTGCCACAAGGCGTTACCGGTTTTGATAGGGTGCCTTTGCTGCCGGTAGCAAAGATTGCCAACTGTAAAAATGGAGTGTTTGGATATTGTGAAGAGGCATAAAATGCTGCTGTCCGTTCAGCACACAACCCGGACGGATAGGCGGCATTCTCTTGATTATTGCCGGTAATTACCTCCCCATTTTGAAGCAAAATGGCGGCACCTACCTTAAATTGTGAATAAGGAGCATACGCCCTTGAAGCACTCTGTTTGGCTGCAGCTACCAACTGCTGCATCTCTTCAGATAATTCTGACAATGATTCGTAATGTTGGGTGGTAATAGTTAAATCTATTGTTTTCATACTTAAATAATTATGATTCTATTGTGGATATTGGGGTCTCTTCTTTGCCATACAAAAGAAATCCGTTGAAAAAAGCATACAGCGTAACGCCTGTTTGAGTCCCTAAAGTATCTTCTGTAAATAATGACCAGAAAATGATGAAAAAAAAGAGCAAATAGGACAAGTTTTTATATTTTTTTAAAAAGATAACAGGATATATCAGAATAAAGACAAAATAAAGGAATAAAAATACTCCTCCAATAAGAAAATAGCTTAAAAATTGATTGTGTGCTCCCATATTTTTCTTCTCCATCAACGTGGATTGATGGGCAATAATTTCTTGATCTATAGCTAATTTATGGTCTCCTATCCCCCCACCTGTCCAAAAATGCTTTTGAATAGCAAAAATGCTCATTTTCCATAATTCTACTCTTTGTAACAAGGTAGAATTGTTGATTTGATGAGAAGAGATGGAAAATAAAATGGGATAAAGTGCTTTTTTGATACCAAACCTTTCCGTATAGTAGTAATTAGGGATACCGTTTTCAATATTTTGAAGGTCTATTGGCGATAAAGCTAAAACTCCTTCTCGGTCTTTAGTGAGAGATTTAGAATTGAGATACCGAATCAATACATTTTTTAAAGTATCATTATAGGGCAATTGACTTTGCTCTTGCCAGGTCTGAGCTAACTCGTCCGGAGCGACGTATAGACCTGCATATTGTCCGTTTTCAATGATAGAATTGAAATCATGTTGATATAAAGAACCCGATTTAGAAAATTGTGTTAAAGTGGCTACGGCTGTTTTTTCTACATGCAAAAACGTGTAACACAAATACCCGGTATATCCGCAAAAGGAGATGAGCATGATTAAAAAGAGCGAAAAAACAATGCGAACAGCACTCTTTTTTACTTTTATAAAAAACCAAATCAAAGTAAAAAATGCGAGAAAAATAGCGATTCCAATTCCTGTAAGTGTTTGTGCTATAAAAAGATAAATAATAAACCAAATAGCAAAAATAGTATAACAGAAGATTTCTACCCAACGATATGTGGTTGCGGAGGTCGAAAGTGCGTCTATTTGAGTATAGGTATAAAAAATTGAAAAACAGAGCGCCAACAGAATCAATAAACTAAAACGAATGTGTGAGATATAGAGCGAAATTTTCCTAATATCCCCAATTTCATGAGAGCAGTAAAAGATTACCGAAATGATCGTAGCTACTACCACCGATAAAACAAAAGCTTTACATATCTGAAAATATTGCTTTTGAGCTAACGGCTTAGAGGTTCCTATCACAAAAGGACCATAGAGTAACGGCAGTTGTACGATTAAATCATCAAAACCTTGTTTATAATTATCCGTAAAAAAGAGCGTCAGAGCAAGTGCAAAATAGAAGCAGCCGATGACCGCTATAGATTTTTTTTTCATCAACAGCTGCCATTTTTCTTTCCAATTCCACTCTAAAGCCCAGTTGATTGCCATAAAAATGCCCCCCATACTAAGCACGTACTTAGAAACAGGCAGACATATTACTACGGTCAACAAGCAGAGAAAATGTATTTTTTGATGAATGGTATGTCTCATCAAGTAGTTTTTATTTTTTACCGGATAAAATAGACTTATATTTTGAGGAGTTTAGTAGCACTTTTTTAGCTTCCATAATATCTTCATCGTAAGATAAAGCGTTCATAATTTTTCCTTTTTGATAATAGTAACGAACCACTATTTCGCCGGCAAGATAATTGGCAATTTCCTTTTTAAAAGTGATAATATCTTGATCTTTTTCGCTTTTAAGTCTATTTTCTAACGCTGTAATTTCCTTTTCTATAGCCTTGAAATGTCCTTCACTTTGCGCAACCTCTTTCAAATCTTTAAGCACCATTTCTGAAGGAGTGGTATAGTTATAATTTTTATCTTTAATAAATGCAATAAACTCATTATAAAGAGCATCAGTAACTTCAAATTTATCTGCCGTAGTAATTTCAGGATGTTCGGCATGATATTTATTAGCAAAATCAAAAATGAGATTATGATAGACTAAAGAGAATAAAACAGGGCTAACCATACTATCCGACATGATAATATCGGGTTCTATGCCTCCTTTATCATAAACCGTTCTGCCGTTTTTGGTCTTAAAGCCGACCGCTAAGGAGTCAGGGATGTGTACCCTAAGGGCATTAGTATCTGAAGAAAAATAATCTATGTTTTGAACACAACGACCGCTGGGAATGTAATATTTCGAGATGGTAATTTTAAGAGAAGAGTTGTAGCTTAAGGGTAGAATATTCTGTACTAAACCTTTACCAAAAGTTTTTTTTCCTATAATCACCCCTCTGTCTAAGTCTTGAAAAGCACCGGCAACAATTTCGGAGGCAGAAGCACTCATCTCATTGACTAAAACTACTACCGGAATATTTTTATCAATAACACTGTTTTGCGTGTTGAAAGACATCGTTTGTTCTTTGAGTTTTCCTTTAGTTTGCGTGATGGTAACGTTTTTATCTACGAAGATATTCATAATGTTAATGGCTTCATTCATTAGTCCGCCGCCATTATTTCTGAGGTCTAAAATTAAATATTTCATTCCTTCTCCTTTCATTTTTATGAAGGCATCTTTCACTTCACTGCCGGATTTCTCGATAAATTGGTCTAATTTAATGTAGCCAATATTTTGGTCTAACATACCGGAATAGGGAATATTAGGAAATTTGATTTCACTTCTTGTAACCTTAAAGACCTCTCTTTTTCCGGTTGACGGGCGTTCGACTTCTATGGTCAATTTAGTACCGGGTTCTCCTTTGAGGTAAGTATTCACCTCATCGGGCAATCTATCTAACACCATTTGGTTGTTGATTTTCACGATTTTATCGCCTGCCCATAAGCCAGCTTCAGCGGCAGGAGAACCTTCAAAAATTTCCGCAAAAACTACATCTTTACCATAAGATTGGATTACAGCACCTACGCCGCCATATTGTCCGGTAGTCATGATCTTAAAATCTTCTAATTGCGATTCAGGGTAGTAGATTGTATAAGGATCAAGGCTACCCAACATGGCATCAATAGCCGTTTTGGTCAGCGTACCGGGTGAAATTTCATCTGCATATTTAGCATTTAGTTCCCTTAATACCGAAATAAAAATGTCGGCATTCTTGACAATTTCAAAATCATTTTGAGCCCTACCGGGAACTAATAGCAAAGAAAAAATGAGAGCCAAAAGAAATATGTGGGGTCGTTTTTTATTCATGATGATTTTTTTGTTGACAATGACTCTTTCATGCTTAAATTAATACTAATTTTCAAATTGATTAACGCACAAAAGTAGTAAAAATTTTCCAATTGGGGTAAAAAATAAAAAACGGTTAATTTTTTTCTCCAAAAGCAACTATGAAGAAGAGTTTTAGAAAAGCTAAAAGAGTGGTATTGATCTGTTGCATTGAAGAACTCTAAACGCTATTCATTATTTGTTCAGAATTTTGTGTCGTGATAGTTTTGATATTAAAACTTCTTTTTCAAAGTATCATAAAGCATCTCTACCCTAAAATCCTTCGTAAAGCAATCGCATTTTTCCATCTCTTTTGCCTTTTGTAATAGTTTATAGGCTTCCGCAAATTTATCTTTCAAACACAATTCCAATGCTTCCAATGCCAATTTTTTATACTCTATCTCCATCTTTTTTACCTCCTCAAACTTCTTAATCTCTTCGTTTTTAGATTCTTCTGTTTTACTGCCAGCATTTTTCACCTCTTCCGCCTTTCTGCTTTCTGCCTTCTGTTCTTCTGCTTTCAGCCTTTCCGCTTCAATTTTTCCGTTTCCCTGTACTTCCGTTCTCCTTTCCACCATCCCCGACCTATTTTTAATAATCTCCGGTATCCTCTCCTCCGTTCCTCCGTTTTCTGTTTTCCGTCCTCCGTTCTCTGCAATCTGTTCTTCCTTAAAATACTCCCCGTTTTCAAGCCTATACTCCTCTGCATAGCCAACAAATTTTTCTGCAATTTCTCTATTTCCCTTCTGACGAGCTACTTTTGCGATAAGCAGATAGGAGTCGTAAATCCCAGCTTTAGATTTCAAGATGCCATGATAATAGTCATCATTACAATATTCTGCCGGTAGTTGTGTACAAAAATTCTCTAACAGTTGAAATAGGTATAAAGCCTCTGAAGCCTTTTCTTTTTTGATTAATGAATCAGCAGAGTTGTAAATGGTCTTGTAAAAAAGCGTATTAAAGTCTCCAATTTCTTGTTCAAATAGATGTCTTTCTTCACTTTCTTTATAAAGGATATGAAGATAGAGTAAGGATTCATCGTATTGTTTGTCCTCAAAAAGCAACTTAGTATAGAGAAGGAGGGCTTCAACATTGGTTCTCTTGTAGAGTAAAGCTCTTTCTAACAGATAAAACGTGTTATCTTTGTTACCTACAACAAGTTCATTTTTAGCTCTTTGAATAAAAATAGAATCTATATGTGAAGAGAGATAAAACAGATCCGCTTTTTTTAGAGTTAGAGAATAGGTTAATTCATCCAACTGCTTTACCGTATTATAATAGTTTAAGGAGGCGCATTTGGGTAGTAGCGGGACAGTCTCTTTGTCAAACTGTTGTAATTCGAGGTCTATCTCCTTTGCCAATAGCGCATGTAATGGGATTAAATCGGGGTCAGTACTGTTGAGTCTATTGATTTTTTCTTTTTGAATTTTAAAAAAATCAGGCACTTTTTCACACGGAATGGGTTGAGAAAACGAAAATAACGAACTAAAAAATACAAAATAGCATAATATTATTTTCTTTTTGACACAAAAGGCATTTTTTATTAGAATTTTGTACATTTTAGTATTACAGTTCGTTTTTTGTAGAAATTTGAGTGTCTTTTGTATCAAATAAGAATCTACTTTTCAGTAAAGAAGACTTTATTAATAGCATCAATAAGTTCCTCTTTTGAAGGAGCACCTTCAAAAATGGTAGGAGCACTGTCTTCTTTCATAAAGAGTAAAGTAGGAAGGTATTGGACATTAAAAGTTTGTGAAAGATTGGGTTCACGATCAACATCAACCTGATAGAATATGATTTTTCCTTTATATTCTTTAGCTAATTCCACTAAAACGGGATGCAATCTATGGCAAGGTGCACACCATCCGGCAAAAAAATCAACAATGCAAGGCGTTTTTCCCTTATATCTAAAACTATCATCATCGTCAAAGTCGCTGATTCGTAATGAAAAATCCTCTTCTGTAATAAGGATTACTTCACCCGATAAATCTTCTTCAGGAATTTGAGTCATATTATTTTCATCTATGCTAAAAGAAGAAATTTTATCATTGTCAGTACTATTTTGTTGCGTATCGTTTGAAGAAGTGCGGTTGTTACATCCAAAAAATGCAAAAAACATCAAGAAAACAGCAATAAATGTGATTTTTTTATTCATAATAATTTTCTGTTGATATTAATAAAAAAAGTTTTATCAGAGGAATAACGAAAAAGTTTTTTTTTTATTGAATGAAGTCTAAAATTAAATTTTTAAACTGAGTACCTCGTTCTTCAAAATTTTTAAATTGGTCGTAACTTGAAGCCGCAGGGGAGAGCAGACAAGTAGCTCCTTTTTGGGTATTGGCAAATGCAAACGCTACAATCTTAGAATAGTCATTTTCAATAATATATTTTTTATCAATACCATGATGATACGCTTGCCACTCTTTTAAAATTCGTTTACCTACAGCTCCTACAAAAGCAATATTTCTAATTTTTGATTGATGTAAAAACGCTATTAGTTCACTATAATCTATTCCTCTATCAAAACCGCCCAGGATCAGGGTGTCGCAATTTTTCACGGCATTAACAGCCGCAATAGTTGCCTCAGGAATTGTAGAGATACTGTCGTTATAGAAATTAATGCCCTGCAAAGTACCTATAAACTCTATTCGATGCTCTAAAGGTTTAAAACTATGAAGTGCTTTTACAATATCCTCATCCGAACAGTGATACCTTTTTACTGCGAGAATGGCAGCCATAATATTATAAAAATTATGCTTGCCGGGAAGATGTGACAAACCTTCAAGATGAAACGTAGAGACAACTTCTTTATTTTCATAAAGATAAATGTTTTTATTGTCCGCAAAAGCACCGTCTGAGGGGGCATTTTCCTTACTGAAAGGATAGGTTTGCCGTTGATAATGATGTTGATGAAATAGATTTGCTATATGAATGTTGTCTCTATTGTATATAAAGGTATCGTTTTCGGTTTGGTAATGAAGAATGTTGAATTTTGCTAATTGATAATCATTAAAAGAGGTAAAATGGTCTAAATGTTCAGGGAAGCAGTTGAGAAAGAGCGCGATATGAGGTGAATAATGCAGATATTCAAGCTGATGCGCTGATAATTCGGCAACAATAACAGTGTCATTATCAATTGCATGAATCGTATCAAACAGAGGAGTGCCAATATTTCCGGCTAACAATACCTTTTTACCTGCACTATTCAGAATGTGGTAGATCAATGAGGAGGTAGTGCTTTTCCCTTTAGTGCCGGTAACACCAATGACCTGATTGCGATATGCCATCAAAAACAGGTCGGTTTGGGAGGAGATTTTCTTGGGATCTATCAAATAGTTAATATGGGATAAATTGATACCCGGTGATTTGAGAATAATATCAAAATCATTCAAATTTTGATCATACTGACTGCCAAAAACAAATGTTACATGACGATCTTCTACAATATCAGAAACATCAATAGTGTTTCTATCCGCAATAGTGATTTGTAAATCAGGAAAATAGCTCCTGATAAAGTGATAAGAGGAGATTCCCTCTTTTCCAAAACCGAGGAGGATGGTTTTTTTGTCTTCAAGGTAGTTTATGATTTTTTCTTTCATATTGCAAAAATACGAATTTTAAATTAATAATCCTTTTTTATATTAAAAAAAAATGTACATTTGCAGGGTAATAATACGAATAAATATTTTTAGATATGAAAAAATTAATTGCCTTATTAATAGTGTTTTGTGCATATTCTTCCTATAGTCAATCATTTTCGGTATCGTATGATGGCTATACATTTGAGAATAATGATACTGTAAATTTTGTACTTCCTCTGAGTAGTCCAAATGCATTTTATTATTTTGATATTGCCAATAATAGTGCTACAGATATTCCTTTAAAGATCAGAAAAGAGATCATAACATTAGCACAAGATGCTGATTTTCAATATTGTTTTAATTTCGAGTGTACTTCAGGAGAATATTCGGCAGAATCTTATTTAATGCCTGCAGGATTTGTATTAGACACACTTTCCGATGAAGATCATGCATTTCATCTACAGTATAACAATGGAGTAGGAACGACAAAAGCTAAAATTACATTTTTCAACGAAGATGATCCAACAGACAATACGGTACTTTATGTTACTATTTCCAATGAGCCACTTTCAGTTGCTCAAGTTTTTACGGTAAAGAAAATCAACGCATATCCGAATCCTGCCAATCAGCAGGTTACTATTGCTTATGAACTTCCTATACAGGAAGTTCATAATTTAAGTTTTTCTTTAATCAATTTTGTTGGTCAAACGGTAACAAGATTATCACTTCTAAACAATTCGGGAGAGGTTAAACTTGATCTTTCAGGACTTTCAAATGGAATTTATTTTTACACCTTTGAAAATAATAAGCAGAAAATAGTTTCTCAAAAATTAATCATACAACACTAAAATCTCTCCAAACGAGCTATGATCAATCTTTTGGGTTTTGTTTTTAGTGATGAAAAAATTCATTTTTCATCTCCTCCTATTTGGTTGTTCTTGATTGTTTTGACAGTATTTGTCTTATTAGGTTTCTGTTATGGTTTTTTGAAGCAACGGATTGGAAAGGTTTTTTTGGCTTTTTTTTCTTTCAGAGTTTTTTTTTATCTCACAACAAAAGACTCTTTCTATAATTCCAAAAAATTGTCTTTGAGGTCAATTATTATTATTTTGCTTCATACTCTTTTAGGATATACAATCATCGATTGTTTTTTTGCAAATTCATTACCGGATTATAACACAACAACCGGATTATGGATGGCAGCACTCTTGTTTTTTGCGATCTATTTGTTTATTGATTTGTCTGCTCGACTATTTTTATATATTTTCAATTATTTTCAATATTATAAAATTTACAATTCACTATTACTTATTTTATTACATTTGAATTGTTTTGTTATACTTCCTGGTATTATTATCTATTTTTATACTCCTTTCAAAGCAATAATCTGGATTATGCTCACTATTAATGTGTTTTTATTTGTAATTTTTTTTATTAGAGTACTTGTTTTGAATACCATGTGTAAAATCAATCAATTTTCTTTTGTTGTTTGTTTTATTACCTATATCGTATTACCTCTTGTAGCAATAGAAAAAATGCTTTTATCAGTATAAGGAGTGTTTAAATTACCATCTTTTTTTCATCAACACTGCTTTGGTACCAAAGAGGAAGATGAAGATAACACTCAGAAAATAGAGGATGTCGCGGGAATCAATAACCCCTTTACTAATGGCACTGTAATGATGGTCAATGCCGATAGTTTTGATAAAATAGCCGAAATTTCCAAGAAATTCAAAAGAATAGACATATTCGAAAGCAAAAGTTAATAAAAAACAGATGGCTGCCGATAAGAGAAAAGCAACAATTTGATTGGAGGTAAGACTGGAAACAAAAATGCCTATAGAAATAAACGCAGAACCTAATAAAATCAACCCTAAGTATGAACCCCACGTACTCCCCATATCTAAATTACCTTGAGGATTGCCCAAAAGCCATACAGATACAATGTATATCAAAGTAGGAATTAAGGCAATGACTAGCAAAGTGAGAGAAGAGAGAAATTTTGCCAAAATAATCTGATTATCGGAAAGAGGTTTTGTAAACAGCAATTCGATAGTCCCTGTACGCTGTTCTTCCGCAAATGAACGCATCGTGATGGCTGGAATAAGAAGCAAAAAGAGAAATCTCGACAAACTAAATAGCCCTTGCAAATCGGCTAATCTGGTGTATAAGACGTTGTTGATATTAGGAAAAAACCAAAGAAACAGCGAAGTTGCCGCTAAAAATACAATGATAAAAATATATCCGGTTAACGAACTTAACCAACTTTTGATCTCTTTAAAATATAGACTAAACATGAAAAACTATTTTTAAAATGCAAACATACATAAAATTATTGACATTTTCAAAAAAAAGAGTGTTAGTCAAAAAAAATCTTGTATTTTTGCACAAAAAATAGTGATATGGCACAGATGTATGAAAAAGCCGGCGTTAGCTTAGAAGCCGGTTACGAATCCGTAGCAAGAATTAAAAAACATATTGCAAGAAGCAGTCGTTTAGGAGTGATGGGCAACATAGGTGCCTTTGGTGGCATGTTTGACCTCTCCGCTTTGCATTTGAAAGAGCCTGTCTTAGTGAGTGGTACCGATGGTGTTGGTACCAAATTGAAGATAGCTTTTCTTATGGATCAACACGATACTATTGGTATTGATGTAGTTGCGATGTGTGTTAATGATGTTTTAGCTCAAGGAGCGGCTCCGCTCTTTTTCTTGGATTACATTGCTGTAGGTAAGAATTTTCCTGCCAAAATCGAACAGATTGTCAAGGGCATTGTAGATGGTTGTGTCATGGCTAACTGTGCACTCATTGGTGGCGAAACCGCTGAAATGCCTGATATGTATTCCGAAGAAGAGTATGATATTGCAGGGTTTACGGTGGGTGCTGTGGAAAAAAGTCGCTTGATAGACGGTAAAAAAGTTGCGGTGGGGGACGTTCTGATCGGATTACCCTCTTCCGGAGTACATTCTAATGGATTTTCGTTGGTGAGAAAAGTGATTCTGAAAGATTTAAAACTCAATCTGAAAGATTATCAAGAGGAACTGAACGGTATTTTGGGTGAAGTATTGCTTACCCCTACCCGTATTTACGTTAAACCGGTACTCAAAGTGTTAGAAACTATTGATATTCACGCTATTTGTCATATTACAGGTGGTGGTTTTGACGAAAATATTCCTCGTGTACTTCAATCCGGACAAGGCGTAGAAATTGACACCCAAAAATGGGAAATGCCTCCCATTTTTAAATTTTTAGAAGAAAAAGGCAACATCCCTCATCGTCAGATGTACAACATTTTTAATATGGGTATTGGGATGATTTTGATAGCTCATCCGCAAGATGTGGACACAACATTATCCCTATTATCTCAAGAAGAAGAAAAATCGGTAATTATTGGAAAAGTTGTTGAAGGAGAGAATGTTACTTTGTTATAATTTTGTTTATTCTGATTTATGAAAAAAATTGCCATTTTTGCAAGTGGTTTTGGGTCCAATTTCCAAGCACTGATAGAGGCTATAGAAAAAGACAAACTCCATGCAGCAATTGTGTTATTAGTCTCCGATAAAGAGGGGTGTTACGCCATTGAAAGAGCTGCCCAAAACAATATAGACACCTTCGTATTTAATGCGAAAAATTACCCCAATAAAGAGGCGTATGAAATGGCTATCGCCACCATTCTAAAGCAAAAACAGGTAGATTTAATCGTTTTAGCGGGTTACATGCGCATTATTGGAAAAGTATTATTAGATCAATTTGAAGGAAAAATTATCAACATTCATCCCTCCTTATTGCCTGCTTTTCCCGGATTACATGCCATTGAACAGGCATATCAATACGGTGTAAAAATCTTTGGCATTACGATCCATTATGTAGAAGAAGATATGGATACCGGCAAAATTATCGCTCAGGATTGCTTTAAAATATCCGAAAATGAGGATATTGACACGATTGAAGCACAAATTCATCAACTTGAACATCATCTATATCCAAAAGTGGTAGAAATGTTGTTGAAAAAGTGATCGTTGTTTATTACTTTCAATAGACCTATTGTGAACCAAAGTACAATAATCTGTTTTTTTTGTTTTTTTTATTATTTTCAAGGCTAACACCATTTTTTTTTATACTTTTGTCCTAAAGTAAATTTGTATTGGTTTTATAGATAATGCTTTAAAAATGAGTTGTTTATAAAATCCGTTTTTGCTTTTTTTGTCGATTATTTTACATAAAACAACTTTTTATAACATTTTTATGGCAACACAAAAACAAATTTTAGGGAGAAACAGTGTCGTTGTGAAGTTTGCCGGTGATTCTGGCGATGGAATGCAACTTACCGGGACACTTTTTTCTGATGCTGCTGCATTAGCAGGAAATGATATTGCTACTTTTCCTGACTATCCCGCAGAAATTAGAGCACCTCACAATACCGTAGCAGGGGTTTCGGGCTATCAAGTTCATATAGGAAAAGAGACCCGTATTATCGGTGATCAATGCGATATTTTAGTCGCTATGAATCCTGCTGCTTTAGTAGCTAACCTTAAATGGGTTAAAAAAGGAGGCATGATTTTAGTTGATGGTGACGCTTTTGACGAACCGGCTCTTAAAAAAGCCAATTGCGAAACTAATCCTTTGGAAGATGAATCGCTAAGTTCTTATATTGTCGTAGCCCCTCCGATTACTACTATGGCAAGAGAGACCGCTCAAGCACTTGGCATGTCGCCAAAAGATGCTGCAAGAACAAAAAATATGTTCTGCTTAGGAATGATCTATTTTGCTTTTAATTTTGAATTAGATACCCCTTGTAAATTGTTGGATAAACGTTTTGCGAAAAAAATGGACGTAGCGCTCATCAATAAGCAAGTAATGCAAAAGGGCTATAATTTTGCTGAAACTTTAGAGTTGTTTCAAACTACCTACAGAGTAGCTCCTGTTGACCTCCCAAAAGGAAAATATAGAAATATTACCGGTAATATTGCCACAGCATGGGGATTGTTGGCTGCTTCCGAACGTTCGGGACATAAATTGTTCTTAGGTTCTTATCCTATTACACCGGCTACCGATATTTTATGCGAATTGGCAAAATATAAATCTCTCTCAGCAAAGGTTTTCCAAGCTGAAGATGAGATTGCAGGTATCTGTTCAGCTATTGGTGCCGCTTATTCAGGTGCTATGGCATGTACTACGACTTCAGGTCCAGGTCTTTCATTGAAAGCAGAAGCTCTTGGCTTGGCAGTCATTACCGAGTTGCCTTTAATTATTGTGGACGTTCAACGTGGTGGTCCTTCTACAGGATTACCTACCAAATCAGAACAATCGGACTTGAATATAGCTCTTTATGGTAGAAATGGTGAAGCTCCCTGCATCGTCATTGCAGCCTCCTCTCCGGGAGATTGCTTTTATCAAGCCTATAATGCTGCCAAATTAGCTTTGGAAACTATGACCCCTTGTATCTTATTAACAGATGGTTATATAGGACAAGGTAGTGAAGTATTCCGTATTCCTCGTGTTGCCGACCTTCCTCCAATTCATTCCCCTGTAGCAAAAGCTAATGACCCTGATTATAAACCTTATCGCAGAGACCCTGAAACTTTTATCAGACAATGGGCAATCCCGGGGACTGAAGGTTTGAGACATCGTATTGGTGGTTTGGAAAAGAGTGATGTTCTTGGTAATGTCTCTACAGATCCGCTGAATCACGAAAAGATGGTTTATTATAGAAATGAAAAAGTAAAACGTGTAGCTAAGAAAATCCCACTACAACAAGTTTCCGGTGCTAAATCAGGCGAATTGTTGGTAGTAAGCTGGGGCGGCACTCAAGGACAAGTGGGTGTAGCGGTAAAAGAGGTGATCAGTGGTGGTAAAAAAGTAGCTCATGCTCATTTTACTAATATTATGCCTCTCCCAATGAATACAGCAGAATTATTAGGAAAATATAAGAAAATATTGGTTTGTGAACTCAATAGCGGACAATTTGCCAACTACCTGAGAATACAATTTCCTCAATATCAATATCTACAGTACAATAAGGTTCAAGGTCAACCGTTCACTGTTGAAGAATTAGTTAATGAAATTAATAAACAATTTTAATAAGGAGAAATAGCCATGATAGAAAAAACGACTGAAAAATTAAGTAAAGAAGATTTCGCAAGCGACCAAATGGTAAGATGGTGCCCCGGTTGTGGCGACCACGCTATCCTCTCTGCTATTGAAAATGTATTCCCCCAAATTGGATATAAAAAAGAGAAATTCTGTGTTGTTTCCGGTATAGGTTGCTCATCACGTTTACCGTATTACCTCAACACTTACGGTATCCATGGTATTCATGGTAGAGCAAATGCAATTGCAACCGGAGTACGCCTCTTTAATAGAAACTTGAGCGTATGGATTGCTACCGGTGATGGCGACTCGCTCGCTATTGGAGGTAACCATTTTATCCATATTATCCGTAGAAACTTAGATGTCAACATCTTACTTTTCAACAACGAGATTTATGGATTAACCAAAGGACAATACTCCCCGACCTCTCCCATGGGAAAAATCACTAAATCATCTCCTCAAGGAACTATCGAAAATCCTTTTACAGTGGGTGAGTTAGTGTTAGGTGCTCAAGGAACTTTCTTTGCACGTGTCATTGATACAAACCCTAAATTCATCAGCGAAGTATTGCTGGAAGCTGCCAAACATGATGGTACTTCCGTAGTAGAAATGCTCCAAAATTGTGTTATCTTTAACGATGGTGCACATAAATATATTACCGATAGAGAGTTTAGAGATGACCGACAATTGATTCTAAAACATGGTCAACCCATGATTTTCGGGAAAGACCAGAATAAAGGTATCGCGTTAGGTGATAATGGCTTGAAAGTAGTTACCATTGGCAAAAATGGGGTAACTGAAAAGGATGTCTTAGTGCACGATATGTACCGAGAAGATCCGGGCATCCATCTCATGCTCGCTAAAATGAAACCACCTGAATATCCTATTGCTCTCGGTGTTATTCGTTCGGTAGTAGCTGCAACTTATGATCAGTTGATGGAAAACCTGATTGAAACTCACAAACAATCTTGCGCTATCCATTCCGTAGATGATATTCTCAATAGTGGCGATACTTGGGACGTAAAATAGTTTGCTTTTAGAAACCCCTGTTCCTTTAGTTCTTTTTTTTTGATGTTCAATCCTACCGGATGATCTAAAAGAATAGAAAGACTTGTTGTAGTTTATTTCTCGCAAATTTTAAAGTGTAATAGATTTTTATTACCTTTGCAGTTCTATATTTGGGCATGTAATTTCTGTCTTTAAGTTTCTAAAAATAGTCAGATATGCTTGAGATTTGAGAGAGTTATTGCTTAAAACTTCTAAAGGATAGAAATATGAAAAATAGTATCGCTTTATTGGATTGTACCCTTCGGGACGGAGGATATATTAATGATTGGAATTTTGGACACAATACTCTGATTAATGTTTTTGAACGTCTCGCTTCGGCACAAGTCAATTATATTGAAATTGGTTTTTTAGACCAACGAAGACCCTTTGATATGAATCGTAGTATAATGCCTAATACGCAGAGTGCTAATATTATTTATGATCAATTAGATAAAAAAAATGCTGAAATTGTGGGCATGATTGATTTTGGCACTTGTGATGTTACTCATATTCAACCCTGTGCAGAGAGCATTTTGGATGGTATTCGCGTTATTTTCAAAAAACATATCAAAGAGCAAGCTCTCGCTTTCTGCAAGGAGTTGAAACAGCTTGGATATAAGGTGTTTACACAAGCCGTTTCTATTACCAGTTACAATGACGAAGAACTGTTGGAGTTGATAGCCTTAGTCAATGAGGTGCAACCGTTTGCCGTCTCTATTGTAGATACTTATGGATTGTTAAACCAGAATAAATTGATGCACTATTATGAGATGATGAGTCAACATTTGGATGAAACTATCGGTATAGGTTACCATTCTCACAATAATTTTCAATTAGGATATGCCAATTGCATTGAATTGATTAATAAACACGCCACCGCTAATCGTCTTTTACTACTTGACGGTACCCTCTTTGGAATGGGCAAAGGGGCAGGGAATGCTCCTACAGAGTTGATTGCTACCTATTTGAATGAAAATTGCAATACAAAATACGACATCAGTCAAATGCTGGAAGCGATAGATGTAAATTTGATGGATATTTTCAAAAATTCGCCTTGGGGTTACTCTATGAATTTTTTCATTGCTGCTTCCAACGACTGCCATCCCAATTATGTATCCTATCTATTAGACAAAAAAACCTTATCGGTAAAATCTATCAACGAGATTTTAAAACATCTTGAAGGTGAGAAAAAACTGCTTTACGATAAAGCGTATATCGAAGAGCTTTATATTAATTATCAGACCTATAAACTTCATGATACAGAGGAATATAGTCGCCTTTCAACTTTTTTACAAGATAAAAAAGTATTGATTATTGGTCCGGGCCTGAGTGTAAAAACGGAACTGCAGCGTATAAAAAATTATATTTCACAGCACAACCCTATGGTGATGGCCATCAATTTTGTGCCCGAAGATTTTGAGATTTCTTTTCTTTTTCTCACCAATTCCAAGCGATATGTTCAGCAAGCTACCCATTTGAAGAATATTGGAGATACAATAAAAATTATTGCCACTTCTAATATCAGCAAATCGACCGGTAATTTTGATTTTAATTTGGATTACGAAACCTTAATTGACAGGAGTGCTGTTTTTATGGACAACTCTTTTCTCATGTTATTGAGGGCACTCATTCGGGCGGGAGTTAGCTCTGTGGCGCTTGCCGGTTTTGACGGTTATTCTTTAGATAGAGCTACTAATTATTACTCTTCAAAAATGGAATATGATTTTGCCCGCCAACAAGGAGATCAAATCAATGCCAATGTAAATCAGGTGCTTTCTATTTTTAAAAAAGAGATTGATATACAATTTATTACTGATACTTTGTATAAACTGAAAAAAGAGGAAAACTGATAATTAATATTTTGTATTTTTGCACGAAAAAGGGCTATGACACAAGAGCAAACGCAAAAATATCTGCTTTCTCAGATGAAAGTGGCTTTTGAAATTGCAGGAGTTACGACACGTGGTTTTCTCCGAATTCGCAAAGAGTTTGATAAATATCCGACCATGCTACTTAATTGTGAAGAAATCTCAAATGGTTTTTTAGCAACAATAAGTTATTTACAACAGAAAACAAGTTTGAAAGATGTTGGTAAAGAGATATTATTATTAATTGAAAAGGGGCAATAACTAACTTTTTCGGAAATAGCAAACAAATTTAATGTAACAAAAAGAACGATAGAAAGGCATTGTAACAAATTAAAAATAGAAGGAAAAATTGTGAGAGAAGGCGGAAGAAAAAGTGGAAAATGGGTCATAATAAAATAAATATACTATACAAAACTATGAAAAACTACAAATTAATAATTTTTGATTTAGACGGTACGCTACTCGATACTACAAATGGAGTGGTTGAATCGGTGATTTATACGGTTCGACAATTAGGATTACCGGAATTTACTTACAAAGAATATCTCTCTTTTATTGGACCTCCTATCCCTAATTCGTTTTCAAATCGTTATGAACTTGCAGGAGAAGATTTAAAGCATGCTGTAACTATTTTTAGAGATAAATATTATGAGAATACGCTCTTTGAAGCAGAACCCTATCCCCATATTTTTGATGTTTTTACTTATTTTAAAAATAATGACATCCATACTGCCGTAGCAACGTATAAAGTAGAATATGCCGCATTAAAAGTATTGCAACACTTTCATTTTGACGATTATACTGATATTATTTTTGGTGCGGATACAGAAAATCGACTCTCAAAGAGCGATATTATTATGAAGTGTGTCCATAAATTTAACTATCCGAAAGAACAGGTATTAATGATTGGAGATACGATGCACGATGCTAAAGGAGCCGAAAATTTGGACATAGATTTTCTTGCTGTTACTTATGGTTTTGGCTTTAAAAAAGGAGAGGATTTATCCCAGATAAAACATGTTGCTGTAGCTGATACTCCATTGGAAATTATGGATTGGTTTAATGTTTAAATTTTTGATGTTCTCACTTCAACCTGACGAAATTTATAATCTGTCATGTTTGCCCACATTGTTGTCGTGAGTGGATTTATTTTGAGTGCAAAAACAAATATTTATTTTCACAATATATAAGAAAGAACCTGAAACATAGATTTTTTTATTTGTTAAATAATAATTTGTACCTTTGCATTTTAAATTTGAAATAAGCAGGTATGAAGATAAAAGTAGCACATTATATTGCTAATTTTTTGGCAGCAAAGGGAGTAGAGCATGTTTTTACAGTTACAGGTGGCGGAGCAATGCACCTCAACGATGCTTTAGGACATCATACACAACTCACTTGTATTTATAACCATCACGAACAGGCATCTGCCATTGCTGCAGAAGCGCACGCAAGACTTACCGGAAAAATTGCTGCTCTATGCGTAACCAGTGGTCCTGGAGGTACTAATGCCATTACCGGCGTTCTGGGTGCTTGGTTGGACTCGATCCCGATGTTTGTCATCTCCGGTCAGGTAAAAAGAGAAACTACAATCCATGTTACCGATGTTTCTTTACGTCAGCTTGGAGATCAGGAATTTGACATTACAACGACCGTTGCTAATATGACCAAATATGCTAAGATTGTATTGGATGCTAATGAAATTCGTTATCATTTGGAAAAAGCATGGTTTTTATGTTCAAACGGTAGGGAAGGACCCGTTTGGTTAGATATTCCTTTGGACATTCAAGGGGCAGTAATAGAAACAGAGGATTTACTACCTTTTGATCCGATTAAGGATGTCGAAACTTGCGAAAATCCTGTTTATGATCCATCTATTACGCTTCAGATTATAGAAAAAATAAGACAAGCAAAACGTCCTGTTCTGATGGTCGGTACCGGCGTTAGGTTGGCAGAGGCAAAAGAGGACCTTATTAGATTAGCAGATAAATTGAAAATTCCGGTTGTTACGGCTTGGAATGCCCATGATTTGATTTGGGATGAATATTCGTTCTATTGTGGCAGACCCGGTACGATAGGCAACAGAGGAGGTAATTTTGTAGTTCAAAATTCGGATCTTTTATTAGTACTCGGTTGCAGATTGAATATTAGACAGATTAGCTATAATTACACCGATTTTGCACCAAAAGCGTACCAAATTATAGTAGATATCGATGAACATGAGTTGCAAAAACCAACCCTAACTCCCGATTTGCCGATATGGGCAGATGTAAAAGAGGTGATTCAAGAACTGTTAAAGCATGACCTGTCCGTTTGTTGTACGCCAGAACACGAAGAATGGCTGCAATGGAGTAGGGGAGTCAATAAAAAATATCCGGTTGTTCTGCCGTCTTATTCTGAAAATAGACAGCTTCTAAACCCTTATCTGTTTATTAGAGAATTTTTTAAAACGCTAAAAGAGGATGATGTTATTGCTTGTGGAAATGGGAGTGCTTGTGTCATCACTTTTCAAACTGCTGTCATCAAATCGCATCAACGCATGTTTACTAATTCAGGTTGTGCTGCTATGGGTTATGGATTTCCTGCTGCTTTAGGATGTTGTATAGCCCGAAAAGGAGAAAGAGTGATCTGTATTGATGGAGATGGTAGTTTTCAGATGAATTTGCAAGAACTGCAAACGGTAGTTCATCATCAGCTGAATATTAAAATTATCTATCTCAACAACAATGGATATCACTCGATGCGACAGACGCAGAATAATCTCTTCCAACCGCCATTGATTGGGGTCTCTTCCGACAATGGGGTTAGTTTCCCTGATGCCGAAAAAATAGCTTTTGCCTACAATATCCCTTTTATGAGAGTCCAAACCGTAGAAGATATTGCTGTACTAAAGGAATTTATAAATAATCAGGGACCTGTATTTTGTGAAATTATGATAGACACTACCCAGAATTTTGAACCTAAATTATCTTTAAAAGTACTTCCTGACGGGAAAATAGTATCTCCTCCTATTGATGATATGTTTCCTTTTCTCGATAAACAAGAGTATGAAAACAATAAAATTTTTTAAAGATGAAAAAAATCACCGTCCTCACCGCTTGCTTTAATGAGGAAGAAAATGTTGAAATACTTTATAATGAGGTAAAAAAACAGTTTGATATACTTCCACAATATGAGTATGAGCATCTATTTATTGACAATGCTTCTACCGATAATACGGTAAAAATTCTCAAAACAATTGCTTCGGAGGACAAAAAAGTAAAAATTATTGTCAATGCCCGCAATTTTGGACATATTCGTTCTCCATTTTATGGCATGCAACACGCTTTTGGAGATGCAGTGATCAGTATGGTTGCCGACCTGCAAGACCCACCGGAGCTGATACCGCAATTATTGCAAAAATGGGAAGAGGGCTTTAAGATTGTATGTGCTGTGAAAGACAAAAGTAAGGAAAATCCGCTGATGTTTATGTTGAGAAAAACTTATTATACGATGTTGGATAAATTTTCAGAAGGGAGTCATCAAATAAAAAACTTTACCGGTTTTGGGCTGTATGATAAAAAATTTATCGACATTCTCCGTACTATCGAAGATCCATATCCTTATTTTCGCGGATTGATTTCAGAATTAGGATTTGACTATACGACAGTTACATACGTTCAACCACGCCGTTTGCACGGAAAAACTAAAAACAACTTTTATACGCTTTATGATATTGGAATGTTGGGATTTGTAAACCATTCAAAACTTCCTCTTAGAATGGCAAGTTTTATAGGTTTTACCGTTGCTGTTATCAGCATTATTGTGGCGTTAGTCTATTTTGTTTTCAAGTTGATTTATTGGTACGAATTTAGTGCAGGAACTGCTCCTTTGGTAATAGGCTTATTCTTTTTTTCTTCTGTACAACTCTTTTTTATCGGAATCATAGGAGAATATGTAGGCGCCATTCATACACAGGTTAGAAAAAGACCTTTAGTAGTTGAAAGAGAGAGAGTTAACTTTGATGAGGAGTAGCGATTAATGGACAATCTTTAGGCGTTGACCGATCTGTAATTGATTGGATTTTAAATGATTCCATTTCATAAGTTTTTCAATAGTAACCTTATATCTTTTTGAAATGGAATATAAAGTATCTCCTTTTTTGACGTGATAGAATTTTTCTTGTTGAGTATTATTTAGAACTGAATCGTCAGCATTGTCTCTCTTTTCACTTACAGATAAGTCTGTTAAAATTAAATTTCTGCTTATTTCATCACATTCAAGAAGTCTTCTTGCTCCTACAAAAGTGGTTTTATAACCCATCTGATAGGAATGATCTAAACAAACCCCTCTACGAGTAGTAGTAGCATGAACAAATCTAAAATTATAGAGACTATCCACGTCAAACACGATGCCAACATGTCCAACTCCCTTTCCTCTATTGAAAAAAACCAAATCTCCTTTTCTTAGCTCTTTTGTATCAACTTTTTTTCCCATAGTAAATTGTTCCGAAGAACTTCTCAACAACTTCATACCAAAATGACTGAAAGTATAATACATCAACCCGGAACAATCAAAATGTTCAGGACCTGCCGAACCATATTTATATTCGCACCCAACTTTTGATAATGCAAATTGAACTATCGAATCAATTTTATCACAGTTATTGTTTTTAAGACTATCTTGTCCAAAAAGAGTAATAACAAATTGCAGAACAATAATTAAGCACAATATTTGTTTTTTCACATTTTATGTTTTTTGAAGTTGCAAAGATAGACAAAAATTATAGTAAAAAAAAACTTGTATCTTTGTGGTCAAATTCAGATAATATAACATGAAGAATCAACCATTCCAATCGGCTCTGAGTGTGCAAGAAGGGGTAGAACAGCCTTCACAAGTAAATCCTAATTTTAGGAAAAAACCGACTGTGGATTTATCGGTAGAGGAGTACGTAAAAGGCATCTTAGACGGCAATCGTGTCATTTTAAGCAGGGCTATTACGTTGATAGAGAGTTATAATTCCAAACATGCTGAAAAGGCACAACGAGTCATTGAGAAAATACTTCCCTATTCGGGCAATTCACTCAGAATAGGCATTACCGGAGTTCCGGGAGTAGGGAAAAGTACTTTTATTGAAACTCTTGGAAAATACATTACTTCACAAGGCAATAAAATTGCAGTTTTAGCCATTGACCCCAGTAGCGAACGTACCAAAGGCAGCATCTTAGGTGATAAAACTCGCATGGAAGAGTTGTCTATTGACCCTAATGCTTTTATACGACCTTCTCCCTCAGGACATAATTTAGGTGGTGTAGCCCGCAAAACCAGAGAGTCTATGATTCTTTGTGAAGCTGCCGGATTTAACGTTATTATTGTGGAAACCGTTGGGGTAGGGCAGTCGGAAACCGTTGTTAAAAGCATGGTAGATTTCTTTTTACTGCTCATGCTTGCCGGCGCCGGAGATGAGTTACAAGGCATTAAAAGAGGTATTATGGAAATGGCAGATGCTATTGTTATCAATAAAGCTGATGGCAACAACATCAAGCAAGCCTCATGGGCAAAAGCACAATACAAGTCAGCATTACATCTATTTCCTCCTACCGATAGCGGTTGGGAAGTTGCTGTAAATACCTGCTCCGCCAGAGAACATACAGGTATTGATACCGTTTGGGATACCATTCAAGATTTTGTTATCTTTACTCAACAAAATGGTTTTTTTCTACAACAAAGAAATGAACAATTGATAGCGATTTTTAAAGAATGGATTAATAATCAATTGGATCAATATTTTTATGCTATTCCCGAAGTAAAAACTACGATAGAAGAGGTCATCCCCTTGATCAAAGAGAAAACCATGACCCCTTATCAGGCGGGTTCTAAAGTTTTAAATATTTCTCGTATCTTTGCACCCCCAAAAAGATAAGAAATTAAATGAACGATTTATTAGGAAAATTAGAGGCTATTTATAACCGATGGCTTGAGATTGGCGAAGATATTGTCAAGCCGGATGCCATGAAAAATATGAAAAGGTACATCAAACTCAGCAAAGATTATAAAGATTTGCAGGGTGTAGTAGAAGCATACAAAAAATATAAGAATATTTTAGATAATATTACTCATACTAAGGAGGTTATAGTTGCTGAAAAAGATGAAGAATTTCGCGAAATGGCTAAAGCTGAACTCGAAGTTTTTAACGCAGATAAAGAAATAATAGAAGAAGAGATCAAGTTGTTGCTTTTACCCTCAGATCCTCAAGATGGTAAAAATGCGCAGGTAGAAATCAGAGCCGGTACCGGTGGCGATGAAGCCAGCATTTTTGCGGGAGACCTCTTTAGAATGTACCAACATTTTTGCGATAAACAAAATTGGAAATGTGAAGTTGCCTCTATGACAGAAGGTACCGTTGGCGGTTTTAAGGAAATTATCTTTAATATCTATGGGGAAAATGTCTATGGACTCATGAAATATGAATCCGGCGTTCATAGAGTGCAAAGAGTTCCTCAAACCGAGTCTCAAGGTAGAGTACATACCTCCGCCGCTTCTGTTGTGGTGCTACCGGAAGCCGATGAATTTGATGTAGAACTCAAGCCATGTGATATTAGAAAAGATACCTATTGCTCCTCCGGTCCCGGCGGTCAATCGGTCAATACAACCTACTCGGCAGTACGCTTAACTCACATCCCAACCGGTATTGTTGTTGCTATTCAAGATGAAAAATCACAGCTCAAAAATTTGGATAAAGCGATGACCATTCTTCGTAACCGTATTTTTGAATTGGAATACCAAAAATATTTGGATGAAATCTCTTCCAAACGCAAAACGATGGTCTCTACCGGGGACCGATCAGCCAAAATCCGTACCTATAACTACCCTCAAAACAGAATTACTGACCACCGTATCAATATGACCAGCTACAATCTGACCTCTTATATGGATGGTAATATTCTGGAAATGATTGAAGCGTTGCAACTTGCTGAAAATGCTGAACGACTGAAAGAGGGTGTAGAGTAATATAGATACTATTTATAAACACATAGTATTTATTCAATTTTCTATATAAAAAATTGTGTTATTTTTGCACCATAAAATAATATTAATACTATGTTAGATCATCAATTAAAAGAACAGCTAAAAGGCATTTTTGCCGTCTTAGAATCCAACTATATTTTGGACATTACCACTCCAATTCAGCATGAAAATAGAGAAGAATTAATTGAAATGCTGACCGATGTTGCAGAGACTTCGGATAAAATAGCCATTCAAATTCAGGAGGGTGTAAATCTTGAATTTTCGATTTTAAAAGAGGGAAAAAATACGGGCATTAAATTTAGAGCAATTCCTAATGGTCATGAGTTTACCTCCCTTTTAATGGCACTTCTTAACAGTGATGGTAAGGGCAAAAATATTCCCGATGAGCCTATCTGTAATCGAGTTAAGGCGTTGAAAGGGAAAATACAACTAACTACTTATGTCTCACTTACATGTACTAATTGCCCTGATATTGTGCAGTCGCTCAATCTCATGGCATTACTCAATGCAAATATCACCCACGAAATGGTGGATGGTGCTATCTATTCCGAAGAGGCAGAGCAGTTGAAAATTCAAGCAGTACCTACGGTTTATGCCAACGGGAAATTGCTGCACGTAGGGAAATCCGATTTTGGCACGCTATTGGAAGAGTTGGTAGCGATGTTTGACATTGAGGAGGTTACAACGGCAATTACGGAGAAACAATATGATGTCATCGTTGTTGGTAGTGGTCCTGCCGGCAGTTCGGCAGCCGTTTATTTAGCAAGGAAAGGGTTAAAAGTAGCCGTTTTATCCGAAAAGACTGGAGGACAAGTAAATGAAACACAAGGAATTGAAAATTTTATTGCTACACCGTACATCACAGGTGCTTCTCTTGCCGACCAATTAAAAAAACATATTATTGCTTATCCTATTGATTTATTAGAAAACAGAAAAGTAGTCAAAGTAGAAAATAATGGGACTTTTAAAACCGTAAAAACAGCTACTAATGAGGTTTTTACTGCACCTCAATTGCTCATTGCTACGGGCGCCAAATGGAGAAGATTAAATATCCCAGGTGAGGCAGACTATATCGGTAAAGGAGTTGCTTTTTGTCCCCATTGTGATGGTCCTTTCTACAAGGATAAACATGTGGCAGTAGTGGGTGGCGGCAATTCGGGGATAGAAGCGGCTATCGACTTGGCAGGGATCTGCTCCAAAGTTACGGTCATCGAATTTTTAGATACGCTTAAAGCAGACAGTGTTTTACAGGAAAAAGTGAAAAATCTCCCTAATGTAGAGATTTTTCTCTCTTCTCAAACGACAGAAATTGTGGGAATTGGCGGCAAAGTTACTGCCGTAAAAATGAAAAATCGCACGACCGATGAAGAGACCACGATAAACTTAGAAGGTATTTTTATCCAAATAGGATTACTTCCCAATAGCGAACTTGTGAAAGAGGTTGTAGAGACAAACCGTTTTGGAGAAGTTGTAGTGGATGACCATTGTCGTACCAACCAAGCGGGCATCTACGCTGCCGGCGATGTTACTACTGTACCCTACAAACAGATTATTATCTCTATGGGAGAAGGTGCCAAAGCAGCTTTAGCGGCATTTGAAGACCGATTAACACAAAAATAAATCATCATGGCTCTTTATTTAAAGCATTCCGAAATAGATCAGCATAGATGGAATCAGGCAATTCAACAGGCTTCGTATCCCACTGTTTTTGCTGAAACGGACTTTTTAGATATAGCATCTCCTCAGTGGTGTGCCATTGTAAAAGACGATTATGAGTTTGTTATGCCTTTGCCGGTAAGAAAAAAATGGGTGTTCTCTTATATTTTTCATCCCAATTTTTTTCCTCCTTACGGCATTTTTTCTTCTAAAATAATTACGAAAGAGCTTGTCAAAGAGTTTGTTGATGCCATTCCAAAAAAGTATCTACAAGCAGACTTAGTCTTTAATCCAACCTGCGATTTCGACAAGTTTTTTTTGACTGTAAAAAAAAAAAGAACTTCTTTACTCTCTTTATCTGATTCTTACGAGCATATTTATCACTCTTTTGCAGAAAATTGTAAAAGAAACATCAAAAAAAGTGCCAATTTTGACCTAAAAATTACTCATCATGTCGATATTGACAATATTATTACATTATTTCAAAATAATAGAGGAAAATCTAAAAACGTAACACTTTCTGCTATTGATTATGCTATTCTGCAAAAAACAGGTCAATTATTGCAGAAAAAAGGGTTACTTGAGATTATAGTTGTAGAAAATGCCAACAAAAATCTATTAGCAGGAGCCTTATTTGCAAAAGACCATAGAAGGATCCGTTTTCTTTTTTCAGGGAGGGACAAAATTTTTTCCTATAAAAGAGCCATGTTTTTTCTCGTGAATTATTTTATCAAAACTCATGAAAATCAGGATTTAATTTTAGATTTTCATGGTTCAATGGATGAGAATTTATCTCGTTTTTATGAAGGTTTTGGGGCTAACATAGAAGAGTTTTATACTACCACCAAACATGTAAATTTTCTCTTTGCATGTTACAAAAGCGTGTATATCTGTTCTCAAAAATAATATTTAACTAATATTTTGTCCCGTTAGTGGTATTATGGGGAAGCAAGATTTTATTATTTAATAATAAAAGTATGCTACAGGTTTCGGAAAATGAGTTTGAGGAAGTTGAAATCGCTATGAAAATTGATAAAGCATTAACTGTTGATTTAATTGTCGAAGATACAACGATCGAAAACGACATATCCGTTTTTCCAAACCCTGCAAACAATATCGTTATTGTTCAAATCCATAGCGTACATCAAGAGGCTTCCATAGAAAGTATTAGACCTCTTATGGCAACCTATTATTGGTATTTTATTTGGAATATACATTTATCCGATACTTATGGGATGTGGTATAATAGGGCTTTCATGACATTTGTACTCATGTTCCGCAAGTCCTAAAAAATTTCTATTTTAACGCCTTTGTTGGATTTTCTTTTTTTGTATTATCCATTTGGGGATTGTTTTGTGCAATCAAAAATAAAAATAAAATTTTACTAATTAGCGTTACTTCTGTTTTCGCACTATTTGTCATATATATGTGCACCTCTAAAAATTAACATATTGATTATCAGTGTATTGTATTTAAGTTAAAATCGTTAAAAATTTTGCATAATATATTGATATTCAAATAATTATTTGTGTTTTCGCGGTCTAAATTAATCAGCCCTCATCAACAACGTGGGCAAACATGACAGTAAAAAAAAGTTAATTTTATAGCGTTTGCCCTGTTAGTTAAATAATTTGTGTATTTTTGCAGCAATAATTAACCAAAATATTATCTAATGAAAAAATTATTATTTATTTTAG
Organism: Bacteroidales bacterium; assembly: GCA_031287215.1. Lineage (GTDB taxonomy): Bacteria > Bacteroidota > Bacteroidia > Bacteroidales > WCHB1-69 > JAGVVH01. The sequence continues at coordinate 2,637 of JAITTF010000205.1, read as the reverse complement.
TCGTAGCACTCTTTTTTGGATTTGTAAGTTGCAAAAAAACTTGTAAGTGCACTCAAACGATAACCACAACTTACCCTGAGGATTCGGATGATTCTTCAATGCCAACAGTTACTACTAACACTTTTAGTAGTGAAGCAAAAAAATGTTCAGATTTGAATGCAGACATTACGATTGGTTTGCAACGCACTGTTTTTGAATGTAAATAATCTTCAATTATTATTGTTCACCAAAAAAGCTCTGTCACAAAAGGGGCTTTTTTTTTGTACATAAAATAATGAAGTTACCGGGGTTGATCCATTTTTGGGCTACGGAGGTTATTTTATGGTTTAAATTAGGTAAAAATGAGGTTTAGCACTTTTTAAACTCTTATTTAAGAGGCAATTTAGTCCTCCTGACTTTGACTAGGTGGCCTCCTAAATGGATTTCCAAAAATTTTCGTCAAAAAGTTTGGCGATGGATTTGTGTTTTGGGGTTAGCAACATCGTTTGGTCATTGTTTCGTTGCTGATTGGCAACTTGATTTTTGATGTCAAGCTGAAATGACCAAAGCAACAGAAACCCTCCTCGAAAAACTCAAAATTATTTCCTATTACGTAAAATTGAGGGGAGTTAGGGATTAAACAAACCCTTATCACTGCCTTTTACACCTCGAAGAGTTTTATTTTTAAAAATCATACGAAATCCCTATCGAAGGATACCAAATGGGGAATGCATTGTACTCTTTATAAGTGCTTGCTATTCTGATTTTCAATACGATAAATATGTTCAGTCGATCTACTTTCTGGTTGTAACCCGGTCCAATATATAGGGCTTGAGCATTGATGCGGGGTAGATTTTTCCCTAAATCTATACTTAAATAATCGTAGCTAAAATGGACAATAAGACGTTGTTTCCAAATTAGTCCTCTTACGAAAGCACTCACTCCGAAGTCAAAATAAGAAGTTTTATCAGAATAGTAATAGGTATATCTTAGGTCTCCTTCAACGCCTACAACTATCCAGTTTACGCCAGGATACACACCAAAAAGCGGAGCTAACGAAATGCCCACATAATCTCTAAAAACAAGACCAAAATTGCCTCCGGCGGTGAATTTGACCTTTTTATTTTCAAAATTATTATTTTTGATACTTTGTTTGGTTTGTAAACTCTTCGGCAAAGGTACATCATCCGGATTAGTTTGAGCATAAAGTGCCGGCACGGTTAAGGACAACATCATCAAAATTAGCAATATTTTTTTCATAATATAATAGTTTTAAATTGTTTTAAGTAGTTTTAGGGAAATCAATAAATCAAGTGGTATAACACGGAGAGAGACGTTCTTGTTTGATTTTTCAGGCATTACGCCCGTATTTGTCATTGACTGCGTCTTCTAATACTTCCCATAATACGTTGATCTTTTTTGCGGTTGAGAGTATCAAACATATTGGTTTGAATGGCATTTTGCGGGCAAATATTCATTGCCATGACTCCGGTTTTTTTATACCAAAATCCGGTAGCCACTTTTCCTAAATCCGGAATTTTCATTTTTGTTAACTCTTCGGCAATAGGGATTAAACGGTTTAATGCTTTATTTACGTAGTAATCATTCATTTTTTGGTGTTGCTCATCTTGCACCCACAAAAATACAAAATAAAAATACAACTAAAGACTGTTATGGTGTTTTTTTATTATAACAAACACCTCTTCTTAATATAATTTGATAAAAAACTATTTTTCTATTTTATTTTGAATAATTATTTTTTTTCATGTATAATTGCAATCAAAAAAAAACATGACAAAGAACACTAAAATTCTTTTTACTATCCATTATTTTGTGCTCTTGGAGCCATGCGCAAATTCCATAGTTAATCGTTGCCTACAAAAATCGAAATCAAGGAGGAGGTAAAGGCAACAGCGGAAAGGGAGGAAAATTTTAAAAAATTATACCGGCATTTCACCCCAAAGCATGATCTCTTCTTTTGCTTTGTTATAGAATTGGTATTGTGTTAGATAAAAACTTTCGTTTGGGGTGATTTTAATCCATTGTTTGTACTTAATAATCCATTTTAGTCGATAGATTTTAAAATTTTGAGTTAAATAACTATATAAAAATGGATGTACTACGATGGAGATGTTTTTTTCTAACTGTTTGTTGATGAGGAAGTCTATAGTGTTTTCAATTTCATCTACAATCATGATACTGGGTTTTATTTTGCCCGATCCTTGACATGCAGGGCACATTTCAGAGGTATCAATATTGGTTTCTTTACGAACACGGTGACGCGTAACTTGCATAATACCAAATTGATTCAATGGCAGAATAGTGTGCCTCGACTTATCACTACGCATATAGTCCGAAAAAGTAGTAAATAGTTTTTTCTGATTAGATTTCTTATCTAAGTCAATAAAATCTATAGAAATAATGCCACCCATATCGCGAAGGCGAATTTGTCGAGCAATTTCTTCTGCGGCTATCATGTTGGCTTCCATAGCACTATCTTCTTGAGAGTCGGTTTTGCGGGCTATTCTTTTGCCGCTATTGACGTCTATGACGTGCATCGCTTCGGTATGCTCTACGATGAGGTAAATACCATTTTTTACGATGACCAACTTGCCAAAGGAACCTTTAATCTGTTTAGCAATAAAAAACTTTTCAAAA
>JAITTF010000152.1 GCA_031287215.1 Bacteroidales bacterium | reverse complement strand
AAGCAATGAGATATTTTTTTGAATTAGATGCTGATGTACGATGGTAGCCATCGAAAAATCGATGGGAGCCATTACCTGATTATTTTTTTCTACAACAGACACTTCCAAACCTGCGTCGTGCAGATTCTCTACCATCTCTAAACCTATAAAACCACCACCTACTACAACAGCTTTTTTAGGTTTATATTGATCTATATATGCTTTTATTTTATCCATATCGGGCACATTACGCAAAGAAAAAATACGTTTGTCTCCTATTCCCGGCATAGGTGGCTTAATCGGCTCTGCACCTGTTGATACCACCAATTTGTCATAACTTTCTGTATAATCTTTATTGGCAGCAATATCATGAATTGTTACCATTTTGTTTTGTATATCAATATGAGTTACCTCAGATCTCACCCGGATATCTATATTGAAGCGATTGACAAATCCGTCTACTGTTTGCACAAACAGCCTGTCACGTTCACTGATAGTGCCGCCGATATAATATGGAAGGCCACAGTTTGCATACGAAACATATTCACCTCTCTCAAATAATACTATTTGCGCATTTTCATCCATACGTCTCAGCCGTGCAGCTGTTGTAGCCCCTCCGGCCACTCCTCCTATTATTAGTATTTTCATAATTTTGTATTATAAATATTTGTTATTAGCAAATTATTGTTTAAATTTTTTATATAGTAATTTTTGTTAGTTCTTTAACTAGTTCGGATAGATTTAGTTCTTGTTTCATCATTTCCTTTATTTTCTGCGATCCGGCTTCTGTTAATGTAAAAATCATTTGACGTTTATCTACAGCACCCATTTCACGAATGATATATCCCTTTGTCTCAACTGTATTGATAATACGTGAAACTCTGGAATTGGATAAACCGACAAAACCACACAATTCATTTGCAGATTTAGGTTTTCCATCTTTCATACAACAAAGAACCATACCTTCATTAATGGTTATTCCATTTTTTTCGGCAAATTCTTTTTCAAAATTATATAAAGATTTATATATATCTTTTAATTTACAGATCTCTTCCATTACACATATTTGCTATTAGAAAATATTTACAAAGAAAACTATTTATTTTTGATTTACAAAATAAAAACACGATTTATAATTTTATAATAAGAATTTATGATATATGTAGCTGATTTTTGAAAATCAAATTTATCTTTGTGTCTTGATTTTTTAAAAATAAAAAGAATGAAAAATTTAGTAGAAAAACTGAAAGAAGACTTCGAAGCATTCGCAAAGGATGCAGCATCACAAATTGAAAGCGGAAACAAAGCAGCAGGACAACGTGCACGTAAAGTATCGTTAGACATAGAGAAAGCTTTGAAAGAATTCAGAAAAGTATCTGTTGAAGCTTCAAAAAAATAATATTACTTACTATTTGTAATATTGTAAAGGATTATTCTGGTTGAATAATCCTTTTTTATTGAATCTCCCCACAGGTTAATACGAACTTTTAATATTAGGATTAACGATATCAATTATTTTCTCTATTTTTAATCAGCTGAGAAGCAACATCTTGATTATTTTATTAAAAAAATCTTCTCAAAGCTATTGCAGGATTCAAATCCTTATCCTATCTTTGCATCGCATTTGAGAGATAATGCAACCTCAAAAAAAACGGTGTGGTAGTTCAGCTGGTTAGAATACCTGCCTGTCACGCAGGGGGTCGCGGGTTCGAGTCCCGTCCATACCGCAAAATAAAGCTCTAAGTTAGTTATTATCAACTACTTGGAGTTTTTTCTTTTTGGTTAGGGGCGAAATAAGGGGCGACTTTTGATTTTATATCAACTATTTGATTTATTGATATTTGGCTATTTTTATCTTCGCAATAAAACTTTGGGAATATTTTTCTAATCACAGAAACTTTACTAATTTAGTCCATGATTAAGCAATAACGCAAAGAATATATGAAGCCATTTTCAGTAAGAGCGTGTATCAGGACTGACAAGCCAGCATTAAAAAACGGCAAATATCCCATCTATTTACGAGTTCGGGTATCGGGAAGTGAAACCAAAATCCCGACAGGGTACGAAGTCGAAAAAATCCTTTGGGATTCCAAACTCCAACTTCCAAAGAAAAACCCTCTCCAAAACGTACTCAAAAAAGAAATAGATAGTTTAGAAACTTATTTGCTTACCGAGCAAAGTACAGGTGGAGAAATATCTATCAACCTTGTAAAAGACTTCTTTGCCGGCAAGAAAAAGATTAAGCCTGAACATGAATCCTTTTACGACTATTATCTGAAATTCGTAGAAGATAAGAAAGGAGAAGGCAAGGCTCTCGACACTATTAGAATCTACAATGGCACATACAAAATTCTAAAAGAGTTTGCTCCCAAACTTAAAATATCTGACGTGACTCTTCGCTTTATACAAGATTTCGATGCTTATCTTCGGGATAAAAGGGGCAACGATGACGGAGGCAGGGAAAACAAACACAAAAATATCAGAGCCGTTATATTAGATATGATTCGCCACGATATACCCGTCAAAAACCCCTATGCTAAATTATTCAAAATGCCGAGAGCAAAGATTAGAGAGGTATATCTTGAATTCGATGAGTTGATAGCGTTACGAGATTTAAGACCTAAATTCGAGGCAGGAGCAACGAAAAGAATAGTGCTACAAATGTACCTCTTCGGCTGCTATACAGGTTTACGGTTTTCGGATATTATAGACCTGAAATGGTCTCACGTTGATTTAGACAAAAATCGGATAAATAAGATACAGGTTAAGACTGGCGATCCAGTTACGGTTATCATTGAACCTTGGGCAAGAGCTATTTTATTAGAATTCAGTAATAGTAAAAAGAATGTCGGCACAAACAAATCCGTTTTTAAGACCTTGTCAGAGCCAACCGTTAATCGGAATCTTAAATTATTGGCTCAAATGGCTAACATCAACAAAGTCATCTCGTTCCATTCCTCAAGGCATACCTTCGGGACGTTGAAAATTCTCGAAAATCCAGACAATATTCTTCTCGTTTCAAAGCTAATGGGTCATGCCGATATTAAAATGACAATGACATATTTTAACGATACTCAAAAACTGATAGATGACCACGCAAAGAATGGTAGCCAGACTTTTAGTAGTAATAAATCAAAATCATCGAAGTAATTTTTGATAAGAAATAGATTCTTCTAAGTATTTTATTGCGAGGTTATTTTTAAACACTATTTTTGTAAAAACAATTAGATTTATAGGACTTTATGAAATCACTTATATTAGAATATGCAATTGAGCGAAAAGGAGAAATTCAAACCGTTTATCAATATGATTTCTCTGAATCGTTAAACATCATAACGATTGAAGACCGAAAAATTGCTTTTATAGACTCATTCCAAGAAGATGTCTCTTTGCTCACAAAAACTAAGGTTATGAGCGAAAGCGATGACAACAATAACATGTTAGAGTTGCAAACAAAAACAAGGGTTAAGCAGGAACGAGATGACGAATGCAATCTTCTTTTAGCATTAAAAACAAAAACATTTACACACCAAGAGAGAGATGACGAAAGTCTTAATTATAACTAACAAGAATGATTTAACTTCGGATTTCGTAGTCAAACGACTAAAGGAAAGAGGAATTTTCTTTTATAGATTTAACACTGAGGAGCTTTCTAAAAGTTGTTTCTTTACTCTTGATTTTCAAAAAGAATTATTCATACTTTTTGATACTATATTAAACAAACAATTTAATCTGAAAGAGTTTACATCCGTTT
>JAITTF010000105.1 GCA_031287215.1 Bacteroidales bacterium | reverse complement strand
CCTCCTTCACATCCTCATTCACATCTTCCTTAACCTCCCCCTTACATTCAACCTTAAGCTTCTAATCTACTTCATTTCTTCTATCTTTTTAAACTTATCTTTCACTTCTTGCATAAAATTCATCTTTCAATTCTATTTTCTTTTCCCTTTTTTTTATTATTTCATTTTAAAGATACGCACCATTCGAGAATGAATCTTTCAAACTTACAAATAAACTATTCAAGCTATTAGAGTTATTTGCATCTTCGTCATTGTTTTATTTCTAAGTTGAAATAGTTAGATGCTGGATTGTTCTAATTTATAAAGTGAAATACTCCTTGGTGGAAATGAAAAGGCTTGTCACTTTTGTGAACCAAAACGATAAAAATACAATCACTCCTACTTTTTCACAATACAAGATTACAAGTTATCAGAAAATTGAGACTGAACACAAAACCACAACGAATGAGTCACAGATCTACGAAGAAGAATCCTATAATAATGAAAAATCCAGCATTTTCTTGCGAAGATAAATCTTTTAAGGTTAATGTGTTGGTTGGTCTCAGTATTTTTCAAGCAGTAGTATTAATTATACTGATATGTTATATTCATTCTTTATCTTTACAGATCGATATGTCCAAAAGACATCAGACCTTTAGTTACGCATCTGGCAAGCTTCGCAAGGCATCTGTTCAATTATTGGTGCGTTTTAATCCATACTCTTCTGTACAAAACAGGGGATCAGGTACTGTCATCCAGCTTGCGGGGGAGCCATTTATTGCGACAAACAAACATATGATCTACAACGACACGGGAAGATGCTATGGACATGATGTGACTGCCAGTTTATTCAGGGCGTATTCACTCATTACAATTCCTGTAAATGAATGTTTCGTCTCCATTGACAACGATTTGGCACTTATTCCTCTTAAGCACGGCAGCTACCCAGATCGGATAAATATCTCTGAACAAACTCCACAACTTGGCGATGCGCTCTTTGGACTATCAAATCAGGAAGGATCCGCACATGCACAAGTCTGCAATTATATTGAAGAAAAAAATGGAACATCGTATACGAATTGTGGAGGTCAACACGGATTTTCAGGAACGGGGTATCTTAATCATGATGCCGAGCTGGTCTTTGTCCACGTGGGCTCATCTACCATCCCACATTCTTCAGATGAATCAAATTCTGGCTTTGACAGCAGCCTTGAGTCTTCACAATTTACAAACAAGTGGGCTGATTTTAATAACAGCTGCAGCAATAAAATGCTCATTCCTGGATGCATGGATAAATTACATCAGTTGATGAGAGAACGGTCGATTGTAGCAGAAGTATGCAAAGCTGAAATACTCAAAAGCCACATTGTTGGTGGATTTTCCAAGTTTACTGGTCCATACTGTACCCCCTAGCAGCGGATTCTTCCACAGCAGAAAGCTATAAACTCATGGCTTTTCAATTATTTTCGATTGAGTTTTCGGAGAATAACTATTTTGAGGGTGCGCTCCCAAGGTTTGAATACATTTTTCGGGTAGCGATTAATTTTGATAGATCGAAAATCAAAAAAAAGTAAAATAAATAGTAAATGGGCGAATATTCCACAGTAGAATTGGTAAGGAAATGGGACCTTCTCTGTGCAATGGGAACGAAAATTGGAAATAACTCAACATTGAGTGATGATGCATTCTCAAACATTTAGGGTCTCTTTTGAAATTTTGTTGCATCTCGTCTAATTCCGTGTTATAGCAGAATGAGCGTGAGGATCCAAATGGATGGCATGAGAGAGGATCCAGTGGCCGAGAATGCTTCTCGACGACAAGTCTTGTTTTGGTTTCGAGATTTGGAAATAACTCAATTTTGAGTGACCGTGCATTTTCAAAAAGTGAGCGTCTCTTTTGAAATTTTGTTGCATCTCGTCTAATTCCGCGTTAGATCATAATGATAGATCATAATGATAGATCATTCTGATATAGCATTATGCTCAATGAAATTACTCTTTAATAATCAAGAAAATCTTTTCTGATTTGATGGAGCCGATCGTGCGGCCAGTGATGAAATAATGGCGGTGTTGATAAGAGCCCGTGCCTTAACAGCAAGCACTATATGATATAAGATATGATTGTAACTTAATGTGTTTTAGCTGAAATAATTTCGTTCGATATTCAATTACAATCTTATCTTTGTGACTTATTTGAAAAATTATTTTGCTAAAGCACCTGATGATTTTTTCAGATCTGAAATAAAACCTGACGGCCACTTGGAACATATACTCCAGTCAAGGGTCAGATTAGTGTATTCAATGATATCTAGTCCGATTCACACAAGAATACAATAATTCTTTGTATTTTCAATTAGAATATATTATTTTAAATGAAATGAAAAAACGTATTTTGCCTAAAAGATATGAGCATTTTTATCGGAACTGATGTCACTCATAACGCTCTTTTGGACCACATACTCTACTCAACGATTGCATTAGTTAATTTAATTGTAAGACCTCATTCACACTCAGAATTGAAATAATATTTATTAATTTTCAATTAAAATTTGATATTGTAAACTTATTCAAAATCAGTATGGATTTGAAACATATTAAATTGCGTTCATATCTGGTATCACATAGTCCTGGAGCTAGAGTCACCAGCTCAAATAAATGAGCTATGTAGCTCAGTCAAACGCGCCACATCAGATTCATTTAGAATTGAAATAATTCTTTTCGACTTTCAAGTGCAATCAGGCATAACTGACTGACTGACTTTTCTCTGCGCTGCGTACGGCTTTCGCCGTACTTCGCTTCGAGAAGTACAACAATATATAAATACTATTTTTCAATTTTTTTAGACGGCCGGGTTAAACCCGCATACAATTTTTATTACTCGGGTTCCATAAAAACTTTGTAAAAACCCATTTTTTATCTAAAAATAGCCTATTTTTAATATAAGTCTAGTACGTTTATACTACTATTCCTTATATTTTATATATAAATATTATATAATCGACTTACCCGAATTCTTAGTTAAATTGGATAAATATTATAAAAAATATACTCTATTTTTGGATTATAGTGAAAGTACGATATGAAGTATGGAGGTCCACCAGCTGTTGCATGTATTTTGGAGTCGAAAATTACTCTGTCGGACCTCCGGCAGACGATTTTTCTGCCCAAGGCAAAACACGATGCCCCATGTAAAATTATAAGCTTAAATAGATTTTTCCCCGTAGTTGAGCCCGTGTTTTTCTACATTTCCAAAAATAGCATTTTTTATATTATATAGCAATTTAGCTACTCGGACAGGCGGTCACGGGCGGGCGTCCCGGGCGTCACGTTTTTTGACCAAATGGTTTTTTCGATAGCCCCTATGTAATTTGGAGGTGCCCCCTATGGAATTCACCAATGAATTCCTTGCAACTCAACTATATCTTTCATGGTGCCCGACTAATATTTTCCTTATGCGGGCACCGTGTCGACCACTTCAATTTCCCATATTTGCAATTGTATTTTTACTATAATCGACAAAATACCTGACCGCATTGTTATGACTGAATCGCACAATTATTGTGCATTTTTTTAAATTGACCAAAAATAATATCGCAGTTTTTTTACATTTTAAATATTTTTTTATATAAATATGTCAAACCAATTCATCGAAAATACCACCCCCCCCCATCTATAATCCCGATAGTACTACAATTCCCAACCACCAGCATATGAACTATATGTTAAAACAATTTTTCGTTAAAATCACCCAAAAATATATACATTGTTGGAGTTGTACGACGCATTAATCGAAAATGATAGTGAAGATATTATAGTGCATAATATTAACGCCGATAACGAAAATTTAATGCGCCCCTAGCGCTGAATTTACTAAAAATAAAGTAGCAATTGAAAGGCGATATAAATATTTTCGATAGTGCGATAGAGCAAGTTGATGCCCGAATTAATGATTTCAATCGTGATGATATTGATTGCGATATTATGAAAAATGGCAATGAAATTATGGCGGATTTAATGAATATTAAAGTCGCTCTTAGGGGAATTTCATATAAAATCCAATTCAACCACTCGATGTTAGATATGGAAATCGATATGATTCTTCATAAAAATCAATCAGAAATCATACAAAAACTCGACAACTTGTCAAAATTTCATGACAAAATGTCGAAAAAATTGTCGAAAAAATTAGATCAAAAATAATCGATCCTATAAAAATCGATGATGAAAATATCGACGAAAAGTCGAATGAAGATTTCGACAATTAAAATCTATAGTGCAATCCATATCTGTAATTCATTTGTAAAATTAATGATTTATTTTTAATTATAACACATATAATAATAAAACAAAAAAATAAAATGCATTATAGATTGTGTATAATTACTTAGATTTTTTTATATAAATATCATCATATGAATAAGTATATCGTTGCAATATTTTTGGTAGACCATTGGTTGCATTTAGTTCTATAAATTTAAATGCTTTGCCAGTTAAATGCTTTGCCATTTAAATGCACCGAAAATATGTTTTATATTCACCATAAAAAATATCAATTGTGTCATAATAATCCCCATCAACGCCAACATATTCGCCACTATATGGTATTATTTGATTTAATTTTTCTAAAATTTCTTTATTATCGTCGATAATTGCATTTTCTAAAACAGCCGCAATTTATTCAAAATTCTATTTTATTAAATAAAAATTATTTTCTTGGTTTATGCTTTTTGAAAGAAAAATAATCATTTCTATGATAAACAATAATGATATCGCATTATGGCATATCATTATGCTACAGGAATTTACCCAAAAAATTACCAAAAGAGAAATCTTCCTTTTTGAATCAAAGCTCACAACAAACAAGCTTTTATCTCTTGATTGGAGAATACAATTATAGAAGACAGGAACCTCTATCCAGTTACTTGTAAAGAAATGGATTTGCATCATATTGGCTGAGTAGGCGCATAACATTGCAAAAAATGATGCTTTCAGTTTTTTGAGAGAAGCGATCCACACATCCAGACTTTATATAGCGCAGATGATAGACAATTATATCTGCTATAGGTTCTATTGTTGGGTTAGGAATAGCCTTGACATCAAGTGAAACTAAGACTGTTTATCGAAAAAAGTCGTATTTTTTGAAAACCCGCTATTACAGGTTTTAAAACACTGCATGGTTCTGTGCATCACTATACAAACGACTCAGTCTAACGCGAAATAAGTAAGTGTAAAGGCGAAAATAATAAAATTGTTTTCAAGACTGGCTAGAGTGAGAATAAAAGAGATGGATGAGAATCGAGAAGAAAAATGAGGAAAAGAGGGCGGCCAATGGTTGTGTGAGGCAAAAAAATCAGTTTTGCAGGACAGACCTCCACTACCGAACGCCCCTATTGGTCTCCGGTTGGCACGATCGGGCAAAAATACCAGCTCCATCTTTCCGAACACCCAGGAATCGTTTTTTCAATTTTATTTGTTTCATTTTCGCCTCTGTCTATTGTTTTACCATCTACATCTTTTTACCTAGCATGCAAATCGATTCTCTTGTTTCCTCCTTATATCACATTACAAACTATCCACAAAATAACTAAATAAAAATATTTTTAATCTATCATCATATCTTCAAATTTTTCAAAACCGATTAACCACAAAATAAACATGATGTAGAGCTGAATATAGAACCATTGAACTGTTACGTCGATGATACAGAGTCGAAATTCCGAATAAACCAACTCATTATGATTTCTAACTGTGTCTGGAATACAACGCTGTGTCGGGGAATAAAGTTTTCTACATTCGACATAGAAGCTAGGAATCGACTCCTAACACCCACTACCCATTTCCCGATCAGCATCTACTATCATTTTCCCCCAGCCTGGTAGTTACCTCGATTTTTTATGATTCACATTTTGATCTCTGCGAGTGCGATTCTTATTTTTAGATAGAGTAGTTTGTCCTATTTTTGTAACGGCCGATCAGAAAATTTTGAGGAAACTAATTATTTTGAGATTGATTATTTTTGCGTCGACCGAGATGAATGGCGATCTCTTGCCAGTCCCGAAAGATTTTGTCGTTGAATTTCACGGAGTCCCGACAAAAATCAATCAACCATCGGTTTCGTTGAACGCATCGGCCGAGTTTGCAATCGTCGCAGTAGACCTGACTTTAAAATCCAGAAGTTTATTTTGGTATTAACAGTCTGAATCGTCTGGAGCAATGATTTTTCGATCAAATCTCTCAGGATATCGGATTCTATTTCAAGGATCTGGACAGTTAGCGGGAGTTTGCGTGTGATAACAAAGGTTGTATCATGGTTTGTTGGGGATAGTCAAAAATCACTTCACATTTCAATCCAACTTCTCCTTCTAGGTAACTTCCATCTTTACTGCCTTCTTCACCTTCTTCTTCACCTTTTTCTTAAAATCCTCATTAAATATCTCTTTTAGCTGCTCGTTTGAATTCAAGTTAACCCTAGCCTTTTCCTCGACCTTTACCTCTACCTTCACCTCCTCCTTCACCTCCTCCTTCACCTCCTCCTTCACCTCCTCCTTCACCTCC
>JAITTF010000356.1 GCA_031287215.1 Bacteroidales bacterium | reverse complement strand
TAGATGCAAATTTTGTTTATGAAAATTGCAATGGGTTACAACTGACAAACGCAAATTGGAATGAATATATTGCATATTTTGATAACACTTTGGAAATTTACAGCAAATTTCAATCAGGTAATTGCCAATTAGTTCCTCTTTTTCCTGCATATTACGAAGAAAAATTTGAATAAAACCCTCAGTTGGATGGATGGTGTTGCGCTAAAAGAAGAATTTAAAGCAATTAAATTGCTCAGATTAAAAAAATCATTTACTTTGCCTAAAAAAAGCAGAGTAAATTTAGACATAAAAATTCTGTTAAACATGATGAAACAGAATAGATATAAAATGCTCATACTGAGCACCAAGCCGGTTCCAAATGGGACTGACGTGGCGATGCTGTGCGCCAGCGGCGATGAGGTGCTCTCGGACGTGGGCGGCAGTTTTGAACTCTCGTACCGCTTCAAAACAGTACGAGGAACAGACCGCACCCGCAAGATGACAGTAATTGGCAATATCTGCGCAGACTGTCTACAACTCCTACTGATCCTACTGAATATCCTGGTATTGGACTGCCTCCTAAATAAATAAGAAAATGAAAAAAAAAATGTCATATTGGGGTATTGCAATAATTGTACTTGCTGTTGGAGTTGTCGAATTATACAGATTGTATTACTATTATCCGAGAACAGTTTCTTTTGAATTAACAAACGAAATTTTGAAATTTGAAAATTGTTATCCGAGAAACGGTTTTGATTATGTTGAGAATGCTGAGCAATTAATGTATTGGTTAGTTACGTTTTATCAAAGAGATATTTGCGTAGAAAGAGGTTTAACTGGCTATGATAGTATTTTTGTACAAAATATCAGTAAAGAACTTGATTTCAAAAAATGTGATTATCTCATAACCTATCAAAAGCAATTAAAGGAGTTGCAACATTCTCCATACCTTACCAAAACGGAAGACGACTTGTATTTTGATAAGCGAACACCGTTAATACCAACGTGGGACAGTGTTATAACCGACAAAGTGTATATTTATAGAATAAAGAAAAATAATAAATATAGGTCTTTTGGACCCTGATGAAAAACTCACAAAATGTGAAAAATGTAGCAAAAACGTCATTTTTTGGCATTTTTTGGGAAAGATTTTTTTTACGACTTTGCTGCCCTTAAAGTCCATTTAGAAAAATAATCATTTACTTTGCCACAAAACGGTGAAGTAAATTTAGACATAAGAATTCTGTTAAACATGATGAAACAGAATATATCTAAAAAGCTCATAATGAGCAATAAGCCGGTTCCAAATGGGACTGACGTGGCGATGCTGTGCGCCAGCGGCACCTTAAAAGACGATTACGCTAAAAAACAGCAATTAAGTAAGGAAGCGTTGTATGCCGCTTATTATGCCGCAGGTATGAATCCTGCTATACCCACAGCGGGGAATAGCGGGAAGATGAAACGCATAATAGAAACGTGATGAAAACAAACTACTAAAATTATGAAACATAAGATTTTTATAATCAGCATTTTGTTCGTTTTTTTCATACAATTAAATGCGCAAACTAATCAGAGCGACAATTTTTTAGTGCAATTCATTGGTGAAAAAGACAATGATTTTGAATTTGAGTTAATCAATAGCAGCAAAGATACTTTATATTTGTTTGACAGTTATTTGTCTGACAGGGATGAACGAATTATTGGCACGTATTTAGATGGCAAAGAAATGCAGATGTCAAAATACCTACACAGATATGATAAAAAAACAAAACAATGTAAATTGTCCTTTTTACCGTTGCTTCCTTTTTTGTCTGTACGATATAATGACCCTCTTGTCGTGGGAGGAAACAAAGTTGCACATATAGGACAAGTATTATATCATTTTAGGTTGATACCTCCGAACAGCAAAAACGCGATAGTAATATCCAAAAGTGCTTTTTATTCGGAAGATTATGTAAAAGAAGTGTATCCGCAGAAAATATCAAAGTTTGATACAATCAAGTTCCGTAAGAGCAAGTACAAAAAGTGTAATACTGTTATCGTTGAATTTGCGTTATACAGGAACATTGATTTGCTAAATTCAAAAGACGCATATTATTTTGACGAGTTTAATTTTAATGAACAGGCACTTTCTTATATTGTTCTATCCGTTTCGGTATGTTAAACACTAAAATTAAATATTTAGCAATCATTTTGCTATTGGTTACTTTTGTTTGCCCTACCAATGTATTGGGGCAAGAATATAATGATTCTATCGATTCTATTGTATCATTTAAAGTAAAAGAAAATATTATTGCTAATGTTCCAAGTATAAAATTGAAAACAATCATCAAAAATCAATTTGCAGCAATGTCGGGAGACCAAATAACATTAAACGATATAGATAGTGTAAAATATTTAGGAACTTACAAACTGAAGAATGTTGGATATGTTTTAATATTTAAAATACAATTGGATCATTTGCCTATGGTGTGGCATTATTCGTGGGTTTTATTAATAGACAAGGTAAATCATAATGGGTATTTGGTAGAGTTAGATGTAATAGAACCTATAAAAATAAAGCAGAATAGCAATGAGTTTTATTTTGCAGGAAGATATAAAAATAGATATCAATATGGGACATTTAAAATATTTAATATTAATAATGGAACAATGTACACAGTTTTTGAATCCGATGAAGCAGTAAGTAATTATTCGTATGATTGTATTAGTTACGAACATGATGATTTGAAGCTACATAACCTTGATGTAAATAGGGATTATTATTTGGATTTAAAATTCATGGGTATTAAAAATTACTATTGTGAAGGACATGAATCATATGGACGAGATGAAAGGAAACCAATCAAAAGCGATTCCATCTCAATAATTTATTGTTTTGAAGGGAATAATAAATTATTGAGATGGGGAAGATGCTGTCAAATTGGAGAAAATGAGATAGTTACACAAAATTAGAAAATTATGAGACAATTTATTAAATGGTTATTCTTAATGCTGATTTTCAGTATACTTCAAACTACGATTGCTAAAAGTCAGGATAACAGAGAACTAGTTGGTGATAGTTTACACATAATGAAAGTAATAAATAATACAGGTATATATAAAAATCCTATTTCAGAGATGCTTACAAATAAGGAAAATTCGCATAAAAATATGAATATAGACAGTAATAAAAGTAGAAAAGGGTCGGAACCATTTGGGACAACAAGTAAAACAAAACACGAGGCGGCACGTCACGTTGCAGAGAAAGATATAAGCAATAGAGTAAAACAAAAAGTTGAAGAATGAAATCAATGACAAAAAAGATATTACATAAGTCCATAAAGAATCTCACAATTATTGCGCCATTATTAGTAAGTAGCTGTTGCGTACCAGTTTTTTTATTAGAAAATAGTAATAAAAACGAGGAAGATATACGTATTAACAAGAATGAATGGTCAATCAGTTTTACCAGTGGATTGAGCCAAAATACAGGTAGTGATAGGTTTAAATATTCGAAAGATTCGTTAAGATCAAGATTGCGTTATCGTTTTGAAATACCCAAACAAGTATCAACAGTTAAGTTGAATTCTTTTTCCTTTATGCAAAAAGATATTACAATGTCGTATGCTTTGTATTATGAAGGTATAGATGCCGATAACGGAAAAGCAAGAACAATAGATGCAGGAAAACTGCCAGTTTATCTAGATAAGAAAAAAAAAGACATGTTTAAAGGTGCTGTTTTTATTATCATAGAATGTTCGGAAGCATATGCAAAAATCAATAATGTATGTATAAGTTATGATATAGAGTTAGATGATGAACATATTATCAAGAAGGATATAAAATATAAGCGAAGATTGTATCTTGATTGCCGTCCTAAATTTTGAAATGTATAATAAAAATGGATAACAGAAAAAAAAATCTTGTTGATAGCCGAAATCGGAAAAGAAAAATAAATAACAAATTGATAGGTAACCTATCATTAGGGTGTCTACAAATCACCTAACTCTATGTATTATATAGAGTTATTCCAATAGGCTACCTAAAACAAGCGGAGTTCGGGTTTAAAATTTAA
>JAITTF010000089.1 GCA_031287215.1 Bacteroidales bacterium | reverse complement strand
AATGCAGAAGGGTGGGGATAAGAAGAATAAAGTAATGAACCCTTAATCATTAACCATTAAAAGAGTTACCTCATTTACACTATGTTTGCTGTTTTTGTGCAAGATTAAGTTGGCGTGTTGGCGTGTAGGGAGGATATGTTCGTGGAGGTTTTTACCATTGATAGAGTGCCAGGTGTTTTTTGCCATATTGATACACTCTTCTTCGCTTTTTTGTGAGAAAATGTGGAAATAAGAGTTTGGATCTTGGAGTGCGGCAGTTCTTAAACTCATAAAACGAACTAAAAACCAGTCTATAAGGCTCTCTTCTTCAGCATCTATATAAATGGAAAAATCGAGAAAATCGGAAATGGTATTCCATTTTTTCGTTTTAGGATTTTTTGTTTTAGGTTTCAAAAGATGTAATCCTTCAAGGATGAGTATGTCCGGTGAGGGATGGATGTGGATTTGATGATCAGGTATTACATCATATAATTCGTGAGAATAGAGAGGCGCTTTAACGTTTGAGTTGCCTGTTTTTATTTCGGTCAGAAATTGGATTAAGCGGACAGTGTCGTAAGATTCAGGAAAGCCTTTTCTATTCATAATACCCTTTTCTTCTAAGGTGGCATTGGGATATAAAAAACCGTCTGTGTTGATGAGTGCTATATTTTTTGGTTCAGGAAAACTGCTCAACAAAATTTGTAATATTTGTGATGAAGTGCTTTTCCCTGCAGAAACACTGCCGGTAATACTGAGAATGAAAGGTTTTTTTTTTGTCGAATTACAATAATTGTTTATCAGACTTGCTAATGGTAGGTAAATAGCATAGACTTCTGCCAAAGAGATGGATTGGTGGATGTTTTTAAGTTTTTCTAATTCAGTTGCATGCAGTGAGCGATTTTCTAATTTGTTCAGAGTTGCCCATTGCTCTCGGGAAAAAGTTTGGTGTAGATTGTTGTTTACTGCTATCATGATTAGCTTAATGATGATGTTAGTTTATATTTTCCTAAATAAATATCTGTTAATGAGCAGATTTACATCAATAGAAATGTTGATTTTATATACCAATATAACGCCGATAGTGATGGTGATGATGGTCCCCAGTAGTCTGCCTATAATGGTCATCAGGAGTGTATTAGCACTTAGGGTTAATAAGAAATGCAGGGCAAATTTATCCCATAAGAAGTTGAGAAAAACGATGAACGCAAAAATGATTACAATTTTAATCTGATTAAAAGAGAATGGATTGACTTTAGTTTTAAAGTTGACCAATAACAATAAAAGTGCAAAATAGGCAACATTAGCTGCTAAGGTAGCGATGGCTGCACCCGTGATTCCGAGAATGGGGATGAGCCACAAATTCAACATGATAGCAGCAATAGTTAGAAATAGACTGAAAAATATGGAATAGTAGTAATGTTTGGAAAATGCGAGCACAGTAATGCCAATAGAGAGCGTTGAATTGAGAATAGAATAGAATCCTAAGAATAAAACTGCCCATTTTCCATCGGCATAAATTTTCCCTTGAGGAAGGATTTGATAGATCACATCTATGTTGGTCCAGATAAAAAACAGAATAAATCCCCCTGCCAATAGTTGATGTAAAGAGACACTTTGGCACAATTCATTAGCTTTTTTAGTGTCGTTAATTTTGATGGCATGTGAGATTTGAGGCTGTGAAATAGCTCCTAATGAGCGGTATGGAATTTCAATGATTGCCGTAAAAAATCCTGCAATGGCGAAAACGCCGGTAAAATCAAGTCCCATTTTGGCGCTGATAAAGAATGAGTTGAGTTTTGGTGTGATGACAGTAGTAATAGCAACCGCCGTAACAAAAAGAGTGTATAAGAAAATATCTTTTCGTAAAAGTTTAGTGATAAAATGAAAATCGGGTTTTAGAGAGACCCTTTGTAAGGAGAAAAGATAAAAAACATTAAGCAACAGGGCTAAGCCATAGACGACGCAAAAAGCAATGATAAATTCGGTAAGTGTAAAATATTTGAAAGCATAGAGCAAATAGACTACAATAAGTCCCAGTCGGATGGCAATTTCTCTAATGGCTTTGGGGATGACAATGCGCATGAGTACATTGGAATTAGTCTCAAAAACGCCGATATACATCAAAGCAAATGCCAACGGAATCACATAATAGTAGTAATCTACAAACAGTTGAGAATTAGTGGCAAAATAGCCGGCAATAGTATTGTGAAAAATAAAATAGAGTGCTAAAACGATTAAAAAACCAAATAATGGCAGCAGGAGTGTCCAGCCAAAAAAGCCATGGTCTTTTTTTTTATCATCATGAAAATAGGGGTAAAAACGGATGATGGAAGAGGTAGTCCCGAACTGAGCTAACCCCACAAAAAGCATAGAGGCATCCAACAATATTCGGGTGAGTCCAAGTTCTTCTGCAGTCAGAAATTTAGTAATAATAAAAAAAGTAGTCAAAAAACCGACAAATGCGCCAATATAATTGACTATAGTACCTTTAATGCTTTGGCGAATAATGACACCCATTTTTTATTACTTTATTCTTAAAGTGAATCTATAAAACAGTTAATCAACAATATTGATTGTTGTAAAAAAGTAAATTAAGAAAGAGCAGCTATTTGTTCTGTCAAAATTTTGATTTTAGCTTCAGTATCTGCCTGTTTTTTCCTTTCTATAGCGACCACCTGTTCAGGAGCACTATTTACAAAATTCTGATTAGAAAGTTTCATCTTTACGCTGTTGAGAAATTTCTCGGCGTAAGCTAACTCTGCTTGCAGTTTGGCAATCTCTTCATCTTTGTTAACATGCTCTGTAAGAGGAACAAAATATTCCCTGTTTTGTTGGATAAAGGAGATCGCTTGTAAAGGCTTAGTGTCAATATATTGAACTTTAGAGATATTACAGAGTTTAATAATCACGCTATCCATCTCAGTATCAGTACTATTTTCCGGAGAAAGGATGAGTAGTTTGATTGGGTTTTTCTGAGCAATATTTTTCTGCGCTCTAATGCGGCGAATTTCTTCCACAATTTTTTGTGTTTGAGCAAATCTCTGCAACAACTTTTCCTCAAAAGGGAGGTCGTGTTGAGGCATCTCTGAAATCATAATAGATTGTTCTTCAGTATGTTCTATTAATCCATGCCAAATTTCTTCGGTAATAAAAGGCATAAAAGGATGCAGAGAGAGCATCAATTTTTCAAAAATATCAATAATCTCCTGATAACTTTTAGCATCGATAGGTTTTTGGTAAGCGGGTTTGATCACCTCTAAAAGGCAAGAGCAGAAATCGTCCCAAATTAGCTTGTAGATAACCATTTGAGCTTCTGAAAGGCGATATTTAACAAAGTCATCATGTACTTCTGCCATAGTTTGATTAATTCTATGATTCATCCATTTCAAAGCTACACGGGTATGTTCGGGTTGGTCAATTTGATCATCTACCTCCCATCCTTTAATCAGTCTATAGGCATTCCAAATTTTATTGCTAAAATTACGACCTTGTTCGCACATACTTTCATCGAAGAGCAGGTCATTGCCGGCGGGAGAGCTTACCAACATGCCAAAACGCACACCATCAGCACCATATTGATCAATCAGGAGTAACGGATCTGGCGAATTGCCGAGCGATTTAGACATTTTACGTTTTAATTTATCTCTTACGATACCGGTAAAATAAACATCTTTGAAAGGGATACACTTTTTCCATTCCAAACCTGCCATAATCATTCTTGCTACCCAGAAAAAGATAATTTCGGGAGCAGTAACTAAAGCGGCAGTAGGGTAGTAGTAATTAAATTCTTCATTATTAGGGTTTCTAATGCCATCAAAGACGGAAATAGGCCAGAGCCAAGAAGAAAACCAAGTATCCATTACATCTTCATCTTGGTTTAGGTCAGCAATTTGAAGATTTAGTTCCGGAAATTTCTTTTGAGCTATAGCGTATGCTTCTTCAACAGATTTAGCGACTACAAACTCTTGATTAGGAAGATAATAAGCCGGAATGCGTTGTCCCCACCACAGTTGGCGGCTGATACACCAATCTTTTACATTTTCCATCCAATGGATGTATGTGTTTTTGAATTTTTCGGGATAAAAATGAATTTCGTCCTCAACCACTACATCCAAAGCCGGTTTTGCCAAAGATGCCATATCACAGAACCATTGTAAAGAGAGTTTAGGCTCTATGACTTCGTTTGTTCTTTCAGAATAGCCGATTTTGTTGGTATATTCTTCAATCTTAACTAAATTTCCGGCATCCTCCAAAAGTGGGATAATCGCTTTACGTGCTTCAAAACGATCAACCCCCGACAGGAGTGTAGCGTTTTCGTTTAACGTGCCATTATCGTTGAAGATATTGATAGTCTGTAGTTTGTATTTAATTCCGATATGATAGTCATTAATATCGTGAGCAGGTGTAATTTTCAGTGCACCGGTACCAAATTCAGGGTCAACATACTCATCAAAAATGAGTGGTACCTCTCTATTAACCAATGGAACGATGGCCTTTTTGCCATGCAGGTGTTTGTAGCGTTCGTCATCGGGGTGCATACACACGGCAGTATCTCCCAGAATGGTTTCCGGACGGGTAGTAGCGATGGTAACATACTCGTCTGAGTCCACGATTTTGTAGCGAACATAGAAGAGTTTTGATTGTTCTTCTTTGTAGAAAACCTCTTCATCGGAGATGGCAGTTAAGGCTTTAGGATCCCAATTGACCATTCTCACGCCACGATAAATTTTTCCTTTGTTAAAGAGGTCAATAAAGACATCAATAACGGATTCGGACATCTCAGAGTCCATAGTGAATTTGGTTCTTGACCAATCGCAGGAAGCACCTAACTTTTTGAGTTGTTGGAGGATAATGCCACCATGTTTTTCGCGCCATTGCCAAGCGTGGTCTAAAAATTCTTCACGAGAGAGTGCGTTTTTATCTATTCCTTTTTGTTTTAGCAAGTCCACTACTTTGGCTTCGGTAGCGATAGAAGCATGGTCGGTACCCGGTACCCATAACGCATTATAACCCATCATCCTTGCTCTACGAATCAGTACATCCTGAATAGTATTGTTCAGCATGTGCCCCATGTGCAACACGCCGGTTACATTAGGAGGCGGAATGACGATCGTATAAGATTCTTTTTTATTAGGAGTTGATTCAAACAAATGGTGTTCCATCCAGAATCTATACCATTTATTTTCAATTTGTTGTGATTCATATTTAGCAGCAATTTCCATACCGTATTTTTTGTTGGAGTTTTAAATTATTTGGATACTGAAAGTGTTTTTTGATTAGGAAAAATGACCAAAGGCATGGGAGAGGAGTTGAGTAGTTGTTGGGTAGTAGATTTCAACCATACTTCATCAGAGTCTGTTTCTCTCATGATGCACATCAGATTTACATCCTTTTCGGAGGCAAAACTAACGATAGCATTAGCGATAAATCCTTTAAAATCCTGTTTTACAGTACAATATCTAACGTTTGCTTCTTGGCACATCGCCTCAGCGTGGTTTAATTGAATGGAGACGATATATTTTTCCTGTTTATTTCCTTTGGTAGAAAAGCCTGCCAGACATATTTTTGCCGAGAAAATCTTCGCAAAATCAATAGCGAGGCGTACTTTTTGCAGGGTTTCAAACGAGTCATCAATAGGGACTAAAATTTCGATGAGGTCTCTATTAATTTTTATATTTTCGCGCAATACTAAAACAGGCACTTTGCTGGCAGTAACGATTTTAAAGGCATTACTCCCTGCGAAGGTTTCTACAAAACCTGAAACGCCATGAGTGCCGATGACAATCGTAGAATCTTTAAGATTAGCGGCATATTTAGGAATTTCTAAATATGGAATGCCTTCTAAAATGACACTTTGAACCTCTGAATTGATAGCTTCTGATTTGCAAATTTTGATGAAGTTACGCAACTGTTCATTTGCTTTTTTTATAAATTCAGATTCATTATTTTTCACCAAACCTTTGGCTACTCCGGGAGTTTTTACCCACACTAAATGCAGATTAGCATTGTTTTTAAGGGCGATAGCCGTAGCATGTCGCATAGCGTTGATAGAATTTTCGGAAAAATCTATACCTACAATAATATTTTTCATAATCTATAAAAAAGATTTTTAGCACTATAATTAATTCTTTGCAAAAATACAAAAAAAAAGGACGCTGCAATATTAGAGTCCTATATATTTTTTTGTATCTTTGCGCCAATTATTTAAGTCGAAATTAACAGACTTCGTTTCGATGAGTTAATGGTCTCAAAATAAGGAAATAAATAAATTTCTATATATGAGAGAAAATATTTTTCAGAGGTCTCATTATGGTTTTTTTATGAATAAATTTATACCTAAATGGTTTATTGTGGTTGCATTGTCTCTCTGTACGGTAGAGATTACGGCTCAGACCGAGTTAACTGCTATTTTGCAGAATGGTGAAGCGCAATCTTTTGTCATTCAAGAGAATGGGAAGCTCTTTTTTGATGTAGCTGATTTGCTTTTTATGGAAACCTCCGTTTCACCGGTAGTAATTCCAATTGAGAATATTCAAAAATTGGTTTTTCCTGTCAATCAGCAACATCCTTTTGATGATGATGCTATCAGTAGTATCAAGATAGACAACCCAAAGACCTATCTTTATCCCAATCCTACCAACGGCGCTCTGCATATTGCAAATGCGCCTGCCGAAAGAGTTTTGATTGCTGTTTTTTCTATGAATGGTCAGCTGCTATTAAAAAAAGAGATAAACGCTTCGGAGACTATCGATGTGAGCTACCTTGTGCAAGGTTTTTATTTGATCAAAATCAATAATATTACCCTTAAATTCAATAAATTATGAAAAAGCTATTCTTTGTAATGTTACTTTTTATGAGCAGTTTTTTTCTAACTGCCCAGCAATATATGGTCTTTTATAACCAAGCTAATGTGCTGGTAGAAAAAGAGGTAAATCTTGTTGATAGTGTTAAGTTTATTTCTGATGTTGTGGTGATTCATCTTCAAGGTGAAAATAGTATAGAAATTCCTGTTTCAGAGATTGATAGTATTATTTTTTCTTATCAACCTGTTAATCAAAACGGCACTATAGTCTATATTATGTATCTTAATGACCATGTTAGCGTCATCAACCCTTTGAGTGCTGCAGGGATAACAGTAACGGCTACAACTCCATCAGTGGTAGTAACGTCAACGTCAGATGTCCCTAATATTGAATATCATATTTCAGGGCATACCGTTAATGGTTCTTTGACTATGAATAGTGCTCAACCGGTAAAGATGACTCTAAGCCATTTAAAACTTACTAATTTGGCGGGAGCAGCGATTACAATTTCTCAAAATGTTCCTTCTATTATTAATATTGCAGGTTTAGATACTACTTTTTTGGCTGATGGTAGTAGTAGCTCTAAAAACGCGCCGTTATTGAGCAATGGAGAACTGATTTTTCAAGGCAATGGAATGTTATATATTACCGGTGTCAAGAAACACGGTATCTCTTGCAGTGATGCTATTACGGTCAATAGTGGTAAGATATTCATTGCTTCAGCTGCAAATGACGGACTCCATTGCGAAGGATTTTTGATGAATGCCGGTAATATCACGGTTCAAAATACGGTAGGTGATGGTATTGATGCCGGCGGCGAAACGGTAGTTGTCAATGGCGGAACGATTCATATAACTTCTACTTCTGCAGATGTAAAAGGGATTAAAGGGGATGAGAATATGACCATTAATGGAGGTACTATCAATATGACTGTTTCAGGTGCTCAATCAAAAGGACTTAGCAGTAAGCAAAATATTATCTTCAATGGGGGCAATATTACGATTACTACTTCAGGAGCTGTAGTTTTAGAAACTTCCGGCAATGGAGTAGATCCCTCCTATTGTACTGCAGTGAAGAGTAGTAAAAATATTATTTTTAATGATGGCAATTTGCAAATCAATAGTACCAGCAGTAGCCAGGGTGGTAAAGGATTGTCAGCAGACGGCAATATACAAATTTATGGAGGTATCCTCAATATCACTACTGCCGGCAATGGGGCTACCTTCACTAATTCATCCGGTTTGATAGATTCCTATACTGCCGCTTGTATTAAGAGTGATGCTCATATAGAACTGCTTGGCGGACAAATTACTTGCCACAGTGCCGGTACCGGTGGAAAAGGCATCTCGGCTGATAGTACCCTCAAAATTGGGAATTTTGGAGTTGACAATAGCCTCTTAAACTTGACTGTAGGTACTTCAGGGGCACATTTTCTGGTTTCAGGAAGTGGTATGAATGCCGACTATGCCAACCCAAAAGCAGTAAAAAGTACCGGAAATTTGACGGTTAACAGCGGTACCATCACCATCAATTGTACCCAAACAACCGAAGGAGGTGAGGGGTTAGAAAGTAAAGATACCCTATCTATTAATGGTGGCAATATAGACATTCATACTTTTGACGATTGCATAAATGCGGCGCATCACATCGCAATCAATGCAGGCAATATCTATTGTGTGTCTTCAGGCAATGATGGTATTGACTGTAATGGAACACTCTCTATCGGAGGAGGTTTTACGATTGCTAATGGAACAAGAGCTCCAGAAGAGGGGTTCGATTGTGATAATAATACCTTTAAAATTACAGGAGGTACTGCCATTGGCACAGGAGGAGCAACGAGTAATCCTACAAGTAGTGCTTGTACTCAAAAAGTGCTAAAATTCAACAATGTAACCCCAGGACAAGCAGTCTGCATCAAAAATGCTAACAATGAAATGATCTTACTTTACACATTACCCGTCTATACGGGAACCGGCGGTGGCGGTTCCGGAGGTGGTAATAGTATGGTTCTGCTTTTTACAGATCCTCTCATAGCGAACGGAAGTTACACCTTTATTTATGGTGGTACTATTAGTGGAGGTACTACCGTCAATGGTTACAATACAGGAGGTACCTATTCCGGCGGCACTACCAAGAATTTTACTGTTAATGGGATGGTTACTACGATCAATTAATCTTAATAATGCATTGAAATACATTTTTTTAAAATCCTAACTCAATTCCAAAATGGATTTTGCCTGATTTAAAGGAGATGGGATTGTTGTATTGATGACCTAACGCATACATAAGATAAAACATGCCGATTTTGGCATCAATAGAAATGCCAAGACCAAATCCATAAGGCGTGTCGGTCGTAAAATTGTTGACCACCACTCTTTCGTACCATCCCCCATTGAAAAAAGCGTTGAGGTATGAGCGCCTCTCAAATTGGAAACGCAATTCTACTAAACCCGTCAAAAAAGAGGATACGTCAATGCTGTTCTCATCAAAACCTCTTAAAGAATGGATGCCTCCAATTTTCATTAATTCGTTATTAAACAGATGATTGCCATAGTAATATCCTCCTACTGCTTGAGTTAATAAGACAAACCGCTTGTGCAATGGGATAAATAGTTTAAAATCACCTGACATGGTATAACGTAATGAAGAGGTTGGGATATTCTCATATATGGAAGCATCAAGGGTAATGTTTTTGAGTACATTTAATGTGCCTGCCGAGCCTAAGAGAGAAAATGCAAAACCCTTTCTGGGGTTGAAAAGATGATCTAATTTACTGAAAAATAAAGAAATACCATACATGGATTTTTTAAAATCTGAGGAAGGAAGTGAAGTGCTTATGACACTATTGGCTGAATTACCTAACATGGAAGAGGTGGTATAGTCAAAAAAAAG
Source organism: Bacteroidales bacterium (assembly GCA_031287215.1). Classification (GTDB taxonomy): domain Bacteria; phylum Bacteroidota; class Bacteroidia; order Bacteroidales; family WCHB1-69; genus JAGVVH01. The sequence continues at coordinate 3,395 of JAITTF010000089.1, read as the reverse complement.
TTTGATAGCATTATTCCCAATGAAAGAGTATTGTATCCCAATAAGATAATTCATATTCAGATAGGAGGTGTCTCTTTTATCCAAAATAAAGTCGGCTGCAATACCAAAAGGAGTCCAGAGCAAATATTTAAAATCAGCATTAACGTGCAGATACTGTGAATAGCGGTCAGGAGCACGCCATAGCAAAGAGATATGCTCGCCAAGAGTGAAAAGATTGTTGAAGTTGAGATTGAGTTCGCCATTAAGTGTTACTTTCCCACTTTGCTCGTCTGCCGGTACTAAGCCAATAAAACCATCAAATCTATTGGTTCTAACCTTATTTAAAAATAGATACAGATGCGCTTTGTCTTCCACAAATTCTACACCGGAGGGTTGGATTTCCATCACAAAAGGCAGTTCGGCAATCCGATTAGGGACAGTTTTGATGATGGATTCATTGTAGGTTTTTTTTCTTCTTAATCTTAAATAGGGATACAGATAACTCTTTGATAATTTGGCATCTCCTTTGAGAACAATAGAGTCAAAAGTAATAAAACTATTTTTTTCTATTTTTAATTTGGCATTAATTTTATGGGGAAGGATTTCTACACTATCTAAGGATATTTGGGCAAATGGGTAGCCTGAATTTTCAAGTTGAGAAAGCGTTTTTTCTATATAATTTGTTTTTTTTAAATAGGGCACTTCTTCGAGGTCGTATTGATTGCCTTGAAAAACCACTATTTTAATAGTGTCCTTAGTCTCAAGGAGTGTATCTATCGAAAAAGTAATATATCCTTTTGATTGATAATTTGATATGAATTTTTCGAGTTTGGGTTCTATGTTTTGAACTGATTTAGTTTTTTTTGGGAGTTTCAATTTTTTATCAATTTGAAAATCAACACCTTCGCGCGTTTTAATTACTATTTTTTTTTGTCCCAATAGAGGACAAGACCAAAAAAAGGACAAAAATATTCCAAGAAGAGCAGTTTTTCTAAACACTATGAATGCATAATAAGAACAACAAAAGTACAAAAATTTATAGTAATAATTGATTTTAGGCAAAATAAAATATTTTTCCATAACAACGAGTGCAACAATAAAAATATTCTATTAATCATTTTAAAAAAGAAAAAAAGTTAAGCAAAATATTTATGAAAAAAGTTGTATCTTTGCAACCTTAAATTTCAAAACGACTGAGTTATGTCAACCGAGAATGAACAAAAAAATGTTAGATATTCTGATGAAGAATTAGAAGAGTTTAGAGTGTTAATTACTGCTAAAATTGCCGCCGCCAGAGATGGAATGGGCATCTATTTGGATGCTTACAACAATTCCGGCAATGATACTATGGATACTTCTCCTACTTTTAAAGTATTGGAAGAGGGCAACCAAGTATTGTCTAAAGAGGAAAATAGCCGATTAGCTTCTCGTTTGGAAAAGTATATCCAAAACTTAGAAGCCGCTTTGATACGTATTGAAAATAAAACTTATGGCGTTTGTAGAGTTACAGGTCAACTGATTCCTAAAGAAAGACTTAGAAGTGTGCCTCACGCTACACTCAGTTTTGATGCTAAAGTTAATGAGAAAAATAAAGGGTGAAAAAGCAACATCTTATTCTCTTATTCACGGTTCTGATTGTTGTACTCGTTTTTTTAGACCAATGGTTAAAAATTTGGGTCAAGACGAATATGTCTATTTATGAGAACATGCCTCTGTTGGGGAATTGGTTTGGACTTCATTTTGTAGAAAATGAAGGCATGGCTTTTGGGCTTAGTTGGGGCGCAAATTCCGGAAAATTAGCACTTACCTTGCTTCGTATTGTGTTGTCGGCGGCTTTGATTTATTATGTTATTAAGAAAATTAAAGAAAATAAATCTTCATTTTTAGTGGTAACCATTTTTGCCTTAGTCATTGCAGGAGCTATCGGCAATGTGCTTGATTCGATTTTTTATGGTGTCATTTTTAATGCAAGTACTCCCGATACTATAGCAGTAGCCTTTCCGCCGGAGGGTGGGTATAGCGGTTATTTCTATGGTAGTGTAGTAGATATGTTCTCGGTACAGCTTTTTCCGATCCCGGAATGGGTGCCCGGCTTTGGAGGTAGTTGGTTTTTTCCTGCTATTTTCAATGTAGCAGATTCTTGTGTTACTGTGGGCATTATCTTAATGCTTATTTTCAATAAGAGAATTTGAATTAGTCACATAAATCATAAGGTTTAGTCTTTACCATACGTGCCATTAGATTATTAAAAATGGTGACATTATTAAAATGCCTATTAGAACGGTATGTGTATTGTCCCACCACGTTGTTGATGACGTTTAACAATCATTCAGACGTTGAGGAGGCGTAGCCGGAGCAACGTCCGGAGGATTATTTGAACGGGAAATTGACTGTTTTTGCAATTTAATGCTCAATTTAAAACAACAAAATATGAATTTACAAATCGACTCATAAAATCAAAAATTGGAACACTTTGTCTTAACCCATCAAAATTTGATGAAACTTGTATTCAATATGCGATAAATCAAAGACTTATTAATCTTTATACTCCTAAAACAAACGGAATGGTGGAAAGATTAATTTGTAATATAGTATGAATTAAAACCGGAAATTTTTTATCAAAATCCTTTATTTTTTTAAAATAAATGTTTATCTTTGCACTCAAAACTAACCAACCCATATCAACAACGTGGGCTAACATGACAACCGCTGCACTTGCCAAACAGCACGCCGAAAACGAGTTTGAAAAGTACCGCCCCATTCAAGACCGGGTTTTTGAATCGGATTTTGACAGGGCAATGAAGGTGTTGGAAAATAATAACTACCTTTGCAATTGAAATGCAATATAACAAATTTGATTTTATGACATTTGCCGAAATACTAAAAGATTCCGATTATAAACAATCGCAGTTCACAATGTTTCAAATCCAACAGTTTGAACAGAAAGTAATTATTCGTTTGGATAAGAATGGGAATGCCGTTCCATATATCAACTGCGCCATCCGCAAGAAGGAAATCCGCCTGACGCCCGAAGAAGTTGTCCGTCAGTTATATCTGGATATTTTACTTAATGACTACCATTATCCTGCCGACCGTATCGAGTTGGAATATGCCGTAACTTTCGGTCGTGAGAAAAAGCGGGCGGATATTGTGATATTCGACAAAGAACGTACCACCTCTCCCTACATTATCGTGGAGATGAAAAAACCGAAACTCAAAGACGGTAAGGAACAGCTGAAATCCTATTGCAATGCCACCGGCGCACCCATCGGCGTATGGACTAACGGCGATTCCATATCATTCTACCACCGCCGCGACCCCAACTATTTTGAAGATATTCCCGGCATTCCCAAAGCAACGGAAAAACTGTCAGACATTCTCACAACACGTTGGACGATTGACGATTTGATAAAACG
>JAITTF010000348.1 GCA_031287215.1 Bacteroidales bacterium | reverse complement strand
TAAAAATACAAATAAAATAATATGATAATCGCAAAAAATATTAATTTTTATTACGGAAAATTTCACGCATTGAAAGATATTTCAATGGAAATTGAAAAAAATAGTATAACAGCATTTATTGGTCCATCTGGCTGTGGTAAATCTACTTTTCTCCGTTTATTTAATAGAATGAATGATTTGATTGACGATACTCATCTAACAGGTGAATGCATACTTAATGGGCAAAATATTTATGAAGATGGTGTTAATGTAGATGAACTACGGAAGAATGTTGGAATGGTGTTCCAAAAGCCCACCCCATTTACCAAGTCAATCTTTGAAAACATTGCGTTTGGATTGCGTGTCAATAATATCAAAGACAAGCAATTTATAGAAGAACGGGTGGAAATCTCCTTAAAATCGGCTGCTCTATGGGAAGAAGTTAAAGATAAATTAAAAAAATCTGCCTTTGAACTATCAGGGGGACAGCAACAAAGATTGTGTATTGCGCGTGCATTAGCAGTTAATCCGTCTGTATTGTTAATGGATGAACCAGCAAGTGCATTAGATCCAATTTCTACAGCAAAGATAGAAGAATTAATTCACGAATTGAAGCAAAACTATACAATAGTTATTGTTACACACAATATGCAGCAAGCAGCGAGAGTAAGTGATAAAACGGGCTTTTTTATGTTGGGAGAATTGATAGAGTATGATGATACAAAGAAAATATTTCTTAATCCCGACAAGGAGCAAACACAAAATTATATTACGGGAAGATTTGGATAAAATTTGTTATATTTGTATAACATCATTCAAACAAAGTGAGAAACACTATGGAAATGGACAACGAAAACAACCAATACATTTATATAGTTCAATCATCATCGGCGGAAGAAAAACCATTTTGTAAAATTGGTAAGACCAATGATTTAGACAGACGATTGAAAGAATATAATAATATAACAGGCAAACCAACAAATATTGTTTATCGGTATTTATTTGCTTGCGAAGTTAGTGATATGTCTTCAGTAGAAAATGCTATAAAAGAAGAATTTTCGTATATTAGAGAAGTAAAAAACAAGGAAATTTATTTTTTTAATCCAGAATTGCTTGATAAATATATTAATTTTATTAAATCACACAAATTATTTGTCAAAGAAATATTTACAAAAATAGATGATAAAAAACAGGAAATAAAAATAATAAAAAAAACAACACCATCTTTAGAAGAACGAGGTTTGACAAGGAAAGATTTATTGCAAAATGCAAAAAAAACAAAGAATGACGAATTTTACACCAGATATGAAGATGTAGAAAAAGAGATGACTATGTATGCTCAAGAAATTTGGGAAGACAGTGTTGTATTTTGTAATTGTGATGATGCCGTTGATACAGATGAAAGAAAAACCTCTGCATTTGCTCTATATTTTATTAAAAACTTTAAAGAGATTGGTTTAAAAAAATTGATATGCACCCATTATAGTGGTGGATTGGATTTATTTAATCAAGGTGCAAAAGGATATATATTTACATACATATTTACAAAAACAGGTTTCAAAGAAGAAAAAGAATACCCCAAAGGATATACAGGCAGTTTTGATGAGCCACTTTCATTAAAAATTCTTAATGAAGAAGCGGATATTATTTGCACAAACCCTCCGTTTTCTAAAATGGCAGAATACTGGAAAATAGTTGTTGAAAGTGGTAAGAAATTTATAATATTATCTGCAATGACAAATCCTATTAATACAGCGTTCATTCATTATTTTATGGAAAATAAAGTATGGACAGGATACAATCGTGTTGATAATTTTTTAAATCCGAAAAAAGAACCTGTAGTAAACGAAGCATTTTGGTATACCAATATTCCTATAAATGATAGACCTAGATACAAGCAACTAAAAATAATGCCGCTAAAAGATATTCCTGAAAAACATAAAAAATATGATGATTCAAAAATTTTAGTTGTAGATAATTGTTACATTCCGAATGATTATAAAAAGCCATTTGCTATTAGTGTATTTCCTATATTTAATGGGATATTAGAAAAGGGATATAAAATTATTCAAAAAAAACAGTATGAACCTTACATAAATGGGAAAAGGAAATTTGGAAGGGTATTAGTGCAGAAAATATAAGAATTATATAACAATATAGAAATAAATTAAAACAAAAAATATATGAAACACACAGAAAAAGAATTACAACAACTAAAAGATAGTTTAATCCAAATGTGGCATTTGGTTTTATCGCAATTAGAAAAAACGGAACAAGCGTTCTTAGAACACACCCCTGAACTCGCCAGAGAAGTAATACACAAAGAAAAACGAGTAGATGCGTTCGAACTAAAAATGGATGCTGATGTTGAAAATTTTATCGCATTATATGCTCCCGTAGCCATTGATTTACGGTTAGTTTTATCAATAATGAAAATCAGTAGTTCATTGGAACGAATTGGTGATTTTTGCGAGAGCATTAGTGAATATGTTCTGAAAAATACACTAATAGAGGATGACTTATTGGATAAACTAAAATTTAATAGTTTGTTTAGCGAATCATTCGGAATGTTGTCGGATTGTTTGAAATGTTTCGAAAATGAGGATATTTCAATTGCAGGAAAAGTAATTTTGCAAGATGATTTGATTGACGAGATTTATCGCAATTCATTTGAATTATTGAAACAAAATGTTACGGACTTATCTAATTCATTGGCTTTAGTCATCTTTTTGCGTAAGTTAGAACGAATTGGCGACCACTGCAGTAACATAATGGAAGAAATTGTATTCTATATGGATGCAAAGGTGCTAAAGCATAAATACCACAATTAAGAGAAAAAAGAATTTCTGATTTTGATATGCAAATTGTAGATAAAGAAAC
>JAITTF010000281.1 GCA_031287215.1 Bacteroidales bacterium | reverse complement strand
ACAGGCAGCTTTATCACAGTAAGTGCTACAGGCAGCTACAGAGCCCATGTCATCACGGCGTCAGGCTGTGAGGGGACCAGCGGTCTGATAGAGGTAACGATGGGCAGCGGCAGTGTAATTACTCCTTCCTTAGTTTCAGTAACCGGAAATTATGTATTATGTGGATCAGAAGGTAGTATATTATTAAGTATTACTAATGCTACATTATTTACTACACCTACTTATCAATGGTACAAGGATGACATTTTGATATCAGGTACTACTGCAGCTACTTATGCAACAACAGAGCCTGGTGTTTATCATGTCATTGTTTATGAAGGCTATTGTGCTACATTATCTAATATAGTAACCATAATTGAAGATATTACCGGTACGATTGTACAGCCACTTGTATCAGCAGAACCTTCAACACAAGTATTGTGTGGCGCAGGTTCAGTGGTAGTATTGACTGTAACTAATAGTAGTATCTACTCTTCAAATGCTGAATACATCTGGTTTAATGGTGATGAAGAAGTTCAAAGAAGCACAGCTCCAAACTATTTTGCTACCACAGCAGGAGATTATCGTGTTGTGGTATCAGAAGAAGATGACTGTAGTTCGTTATCAGCAATAGTAACTGTAACAATGAGTTCTACAGAGACCATTACCACTCCGATAGTGATGAGTAATCAAATTATTACTAACTTGTGTGATGCTACTTCAGAACTATTATTAACAGTTTCTAATAGATTACAATATGGTGCAGGCGCAGAATTTGTTTGGTACAACGGTGTCAATGAAGTTCAACGTGGAAGCGATGCAAATGCCCATATTTACAGTGTTCATACAGCAGGTAGCTATTATGTAATGGTAATAGATAACAATTGTGCATCACTTTCCAACAGTTTCAGTTATACACAGGGGATGTTACCTTTAACACAAGATCCATGTATCGGATGTAATGATTGTGATCCTTCTACTACAGAAGTTAGTTGTGCTACGATTGGTAATCCGATTGTATTGATAAATACCCCAAGTAATACCTACTTGAATAATGGTATTGGTTGGGATATTACTGCCGTTTCTAATGCAATGCCGATAGCATTTAAATATGTAATGACAGGAGCTACAATAGGAACAGGTTCTTCTCTCGCAGGAGTAGAATTTAACTTGGGTGTAACTTATGTAACATGGACTGCTACGAATAATTATGGTGTTTCAGACTACTGTTCATTCAGAGTAGTGGTCGTTGATTATGAACCATGTATTGGTTGTGATGATGGCGATAGTACTACCGTAGAGATCAGTTGTGCAACCATTGGTGATCAAGAATTGATTGCTGATTTGGGAGTAGATGTCTATACTAAGGTAGGTTTCGATTGGGATGTAACAGCTATTTCATCACATGGTATCCAAACGATAGCATACTCATTAAGTGGAGCTACGTACGCTGCATATAATCATGCTAATACAACACTCGATGGTAGAGTATTCAATGTAGGGACAACAAAAGTACTATGGCTTGTAACCGACAATGCTGGTAATATAGATACTTGTAGCTTTTATGTGAAGATATTAAGTAATTACCCATGTATTGGTTGTGATGATGGTGATAGTACGACTGTAGAAATAAGTTGTAATACTATTAGCAGCACTAATACATTCTTCTGTCCTGATTCAACAGGTACTTATACTCATGTTGGAAATGATTGGAATGTAACGGCAACTGATGTTCATGGTATTGATACAATATTCTACACGTTAAGTGGAGCAAGTATTGGAAATGGTAGTACGTTAGATGGCGTAAGTTTCTATCAAGGAGTTACCCATGTAACATGGCATGTAATCAATGGAATAGGTTACGAAAGTACTTGTACATTTGATGTTACTGTTCACGAAACTCCTCATATCTTTAATTTGGAACCAATAACGGCATGTTCAGGCACGTTAGTTCCTGCAACAGTATTCCAAGCTACTCCTACAAGTTCTATATTCCATTGGAGTCATATAGCAGGTGGTGATGTTTTGTCTGGAATAGCCCTCTCAGGAGATGGTAATATTCCTTCTTTCGTTGCTGAAAATATTGGAACTACAATACTTCACGCACGTTATTTAATAGATGTTCACACTCCTTATGGATGTACTACAACAGATACTTTGTCAATTATTATTTATCCTACAGTACATATAACAACACCTCTAACAGCAGAAATCTGTAGTGAAGGGTATGTTAACTATACGATTACAAGTAATGCTCCAAATGCAAACTTTGTATGGTATCGTGCCGCAAATAGTAATATTGCTGAATCTTTATCAAGCGGAGTATTCCCTGATATCTATGAAAGATTAACAAGTTTAGATAATGTTAATAATGTAGTAGTAACTTATCACATTCAGGCTGAAGCTAATGGATGTTCAAGTAATCCATTCACACTCAATGTTATCGTTCATCCATTACCGCAAGTAAGTATCTATAATTCTACTCCAATTTCAATGGCTGTAACAAATATAGACACAGTAACTGCAATTACGAATGAAACAATAGTAAGTTGGGCAAGCAACCACGACAATGTTGCTACTATTACGATGTTATCAGATTCAACCAAAGCACGTATTGTTGCAACAGGTGAGGGTGTAGCAGAAATAACGGTAACCGTTGTCAACGCTTATGGATGTACAAATATAGTATCATTTATTGTAAATGTTTCATCTGCACCTACTGCTTTCTTAACATTAGCAGATAATGGATTAGCAGAAGTTTGTAGCGGAGCAACAACGAATTTGAAGTTGAGCATTAGTGGTGGTCATGCACCATTTACAGCAGTTTATACAAATGGGACAAGCTATGATACTTTAACGTTTATTGGCACATCAATCTATAACTTTATGGTAACATTACCGGAAAATAATTCCGATACTGCGATGTTAGTTCACTATAATTTAGTTAGTGTTTTAGATGCTAATGGACAAATTGTAAATGTAATACCTTCTACGGCAACCATTATTGTTAATCCTGTTGCAACTATTTCTGCGCAATTTACAAATATTGAAGTTTGTGAAGGAGAGTTGGTAACGGTAGCTGATTTTGCAAGTTCAACGGTTCCGGCAGACAGAGTATCCTTTACTTGGACAAATAGTAATCCGGCAATAGGATTGTCTTTGAGTGGAGTTGCTAATATTAGTCCGTTTATTGCTCAAAATAATGTACCTACAGCTATTACTTCTACTGTAACGGTAATACCAACATTTACCTGTAACAATAATTTAGTATGTACAGGAAATGTTGAAACATTTACGATTATGGTCAATCCGGCACCTGACTTTGTAGTTATATCACCGGATGCAATATGCGAAGGAAGTACTTTTGATTTTACTGCTCAGGCAACTAATATTGTACAACTCCAACAACCGGCAATCGGCAATACGATTGACTTCTTCAGTGATATCGCTTGTTCGGTACCGGTAACTGTAGTTGCACCAACTTCTATTACTTCCTATTATGTACGTCTTACGACTTCAGAAGGCTGTCAAAGCCCGGTGAGAGTTGTAACGCTTACCGTTAAACCATTACCTCAATTGAGCAGCAATCATCAAGAGATGATCTGTAGTGGAGATCAGTTTACTTATAATGCAACCTCTAACCAGAGTGGCGTTACCTATCATTGGACACGCCCAACCATAACAGGTATTACAGAAACTGCATATTCACAAATGGGTTCTTATATCCATGAAACGTTGCACAACACCACGGGAGCTGCAATATCAGTACCTTACTATGTTGTGATGGAAGCTAATGGTTGTACAGGATATGATACTATTTATCTAACAGTATATCCTAAAGCTTATTTGAATAATATTCCAACAATCTTAACACTTTGTAGTGGTGATGTATTTGAATATGTAACACCGACTACAAATATCACTTCTGAAGCGCCGATCATTACATGGACAAGGATTGAAAATCCATTCATTAATGAAGCAGGACACAGTGGTATAGGTTCGATTTCAGAAACATTAACTAATTTGACAAATCATCCGGTATCTGTTATTTACAGATTTACAATTAGTTCAGCTCATTGTACAGAGGTAGAAAATGTAGTAGTAGTAGTAAATCCGCTACCACATCTGACATCTACACTAAATGCAGGTACGATCTGTAGTGGTTCAAGATTTACTTATACTCCACAAACGGATGTTTACGGAGCAACCTATTCTTGGACAAGAGAAGTTAATGGAGCTGTTACAGATTCGGCTACCATAGGTTCTGCAACTAATCTAATCAGTCAGATATTGGTTAATCATACTAATATGCCGATAATAGTACGTTACGTGATTACGATGTCTGCTAATGGTTGTACAACGGAAGAAGTTGTAGAAGTAACGGTTAATCCAACTCCGCAACTCACTTCAACGTTGACATCGGCAGCTATTTGTAGTGGAGACCTCTTCAATTATGAAATGACTGCTAACACAGAAGGTACATCATACGTATGGATGAGATTTAATAATGTGAATATTGCTGAAGCGTCATCTTATGGTACCTCTCCGTTTATTAGCGAAACTTTACATAACTTGACGGATGTACCGCAAACAGCAAAATATCGTATCTATGCTACAGCTTACGGTTGTCACGGAGCAGCAGAGATTATTAATGTTGTCGTTAATCCTCTACCTGCGGTAAGTATTACTTCTCCAACGCCATTGAATATGTTTGTAAACGATATTCTACAAGTAACTGCTTCCATTTCAGCGAATAATACAGCTGTATGGACAAGCAATAATAGCAGCGTTGCTACAGTAATTATTAATCCATCTAACCCAACTATTGCGACTGTTACGGCAATCGCTGAAGGCATTACTTTTGGAACGATAACCATCACGGATACCATTACCGGTTGCCAAAATAGTGTATCGTTTATGATTAATGTTGATGGTGAAAACTATTCACAATTGTCAGTACCACAAGGTGGATATGCTCAAATTTGTAGTGGTGGATCTACGACATTACAAATAACGTTTACCGGCGGTGCTCTGCCGTTTATATTCCATTATACGGATGGTGTAAATACCTTTGTAGACACGGCATATTCAAGTATTCATAACTTTATCGTAACACCTGCTGCAAATACAGGTAATACGGCTATGACAACTTCTTATTGGTTAACTGAAGTAAGAGATGGACACAACCAATTACTGACCATTGCAGGAAATGCTATTACTATAGAAGTTAATCCTGTTGCGACAGTAAGTAATATAGCTTCTATGGGCGGTGTATGGTGTGAAGGAGAATATATCAATGTAGGTTCCTTCCAAACAACAACTCAACCGACATCTTCAGTACAATATTATTGGGATAATAGCAGCTTAGACATTGGATTGACTATGACAGGCGCGGTTTATATACCAACTTTTATAGCACAAAATCCATACGATACAGCTACTACAGCTACCATCATGGTGATACCGATTTATAACGGCACTCAGGTTAGTTGTCAAGGTACATCAGGTACATTTACAATTACGGTTAATCCAAAACCTGAATATATTGTTGCTAATCCGCTACCAATCTGTAGTGGAGATACCATGAATTTGACGGCAGTGAGCAATAGTTTAGTACAAGAAATAACGACTGCTAATAGCACAGTACACTTCTATACAGAGGCTTCATGTATAACAGAAGTAACAACCGTAGCTCCGACAGTAACCACTATTTACTTTGTAAAAGTAGAATCCGAAGTAGGATGTCTATCCGAATTAAAAGAAGTAGTAGTAACAGTTAATCCGGTTCCGGTTGTAGATCCTGTTATAGACCATGTATTATGCAATAATGACGGTTTATTCATTGCATTTACCGGTTATCAACAAGGAACGATATTTAGCTGGACTAAGAGTGGAATCATCAATAACAACATTAACGGATTGGCAATGTGGGGCACAGACTTTATAGCTGCTGACCATCTTACAAACAACACGTCAGAAGTTCAAATGCAAGCTATTACAGTTACTCCCTTGTATAATCAGGGTTTCACAGTATGTACAGGAGTTCCGGTTATTTTCAATGTCTTTGTTAATCCTACTGTAGTGTTGAATAGCAGTACAATTATTCCAACCATTTGTAGTGGAGAAACTGTAGTTTATACACCAACTACGGCAACTACAGGTGCAACCATCAGTTGGGTACGCGAGGGCAACAATGCTATAGCAGAACCTTCAACCTCAGGCACAGGTTCTATCAATGAAGTATTGACCAACCTTACACAAAATGTAGTGTTGGTTCAATACAGAATAACGCTTAGCATCAATGGTTGTAGCAATGTAGAATATGTATCCGTATTAATAAATCCGACACCGACAATGACCTCCGCAACGAATGCTGGTAGTATTTGTAGTAATGCAATATTTAACTATACGATTACCTCTTCAGTTAGCAACGTTACTTATTCTTGGATACGTCAAGCTAATATTAACATTACAGGCGGTGCAGGTTCAGGTAGTACTAATAACATCAATGAATTGTTGATCAATAGTAGTTCGGTAACTCAAGATGTGATTTACTTAGTTACGATTACTGCTAATGGATGTAGTTCTACTACAGAAGTTCATGTAGCCGTAGAACCACAGTTAACGTTGACCTCTCAATTACAAGCAGGTGATATTTGCAGCGGAGAATACTTTAACTATTTTGCAACTTCAGATGCAAATGTAACCTACACTTGGACAAGAGTTTTCAATGTTAATATTAATCCGGTTAGCGGACAAGGATTGGGATCAGAGATTCATGAAATTCTTGAGAATACTTCAACAGTTCCTCAAAACGTTGAATATCAGATCACGATGACTACACTCTCAGGATGTTCGTCAACCGAAGTTGTAACAGTAATTGTTAATCCAAAACCTGAAATCGCTGTTAGTGAATCTCCTGTGGTGATTGCTATGGGAGCTGTAAGAACCATTACGATTACAGACTCATATCTAAGCAATGGTGCAATTACTTCTGCTAATCCGACAATTGCAACAGCAATTTACGATGGGGCAGGTAATATCACGATTACGGCGGTTTCTATTGGAAATACTGAACTTACTTACACAAATTCTTCAGCATTTGGCTGCGATAATGTCATTACGATACCGGTAACAGTAACACCGGCACCTATAGGCACATTAGTTGCAGGTGGCGTAACTACCATTTGTTCAGGTACTGAAGCATTCTTCCAAATTACTTCTATTGAATATGGAAAAGCTCCTTGGACAGTAGAAATTAATTACATAGGAAGTGCTTCTACACCTACTACAGTTGTTGTTAATTCTGAAAATGACCTCCCGATGACGGTTGCTGTTACTACACCGCTCAATACTACACCGTATGACTTAAATCTGGTTTATAAGATTACTTCTATTACAGATTCAGAAGGCTCCATAAGAACGAACCATTTTGGACTTGTTCAAGTAACAGTAAATCCTGTGGCAGTATTGATTAGTGAGATTGATAATGGTATTATATGTTCCGGAGAATGGTTCGACTATCAAGCCGTGTCATCTTCGTTCAACGTACAGTATCAATGGACACGTCCTGCAGTTGCCGGCATTACAGCAGGCATCTCAGCAGGTCAGAGTTATACCATCCATGATCATCTTATCAACAATACAGATACGGCAATCAGAGTGTCTTACATTTTCTACCTCTACTATCAAGGTTGTGTAACATCAGATACAATATTTGTTACAGTTGTACCTACACCATCAATTCAACTGACAACTCCATCAGTGGAAGTTTGCTCGGGAGATGTTTCAGTAGATATTCTATTTACTACAGATCATCCTGATCTGCCAATCTCTTACATCGTATTGTTCGATAATGAAGCAATTATGTACGGATTTACAAACATCTTGACTTATCAAACGGTAACCACTCAAGGAGTCGTTACATTGACTCTCCCAAGTAATTTGCCAAATATGACCTTTACAGGTAATATTGTAATTCAAAGTAATGGTTGTTCTTCAACATCAAGTTACCCATTCTTCATTAGAGTAAGTAAAAAGGCTAAGATTACACAACAACCTGAAACAAAAGTGGTAGTGTGCGAAGACTTTGGTACAATAGTAATGGATGTAGTAGCTGAAGGAGAAGGATTAACCTATCAATGGTATCATAACGATGTAGCTATTACAGGCGCAACAAGTGCGCTTTACGAAGTAGAACGTCCTACGACAAGCGACTATGGTAATTACTTTGTTGTAGTTTCAGGTAGTTGTGGTAACGATACAAGTACAAATTGTAGAGTAATCTCTTCACCTGCAATGATACTGCAAAAATGGGATGACGTCATCTTTATCTCTAATGTAGATTCTACCGGAAATAACTTACAATATGTTGGTTACCAATGGTATATTGTTAATGCAGACGGAGACCTTATTCCGGTAGGTAAAGATGGTACGTACCAATATTACCAAAACGACCACCTGTCAGGTATGTTTGTTGCGAGAATATTCTACAACGATGGTACGTCATTCTTTACCTGTCCTTACACAGTTCAGCCTCCTATTAAGAAGACCAATATGAGAATCTATCCTAATCCGATTTTGACCGATGGTATTTTGACTATAGAATTAGATCAAAGTATTAAAGATGAAGATTTGGCAAAAATGAGAATAGATTTCTACTCATTGCAAGGACAAATAGTGAAACGTTTGATACCAAGTAACAGAACAATAGAAGTAGTAATTGATTTCAGTGCTTCAGTATATATTATTAAGATTACCGATGCACAAGGCGAAGTTGTTACTCATAAAATAATTGTAAACTAATAGGTTAGGGGAGAACAACGAGAAATAGCAAACTATGAAACGCTGTTCTCCCCGATTTTAATTAAAAAATCATGGCAAGTAAACACAAAACAAAAAATAATACAATGAAAAAGTCATTAATATTGTTATTTATAATTTCGTCCTCCCTTTTTGGTGTATATGGACAAGAAAAAGGTTTTCATTTAGGGATTACCGGCAATGTTGGACCATCTTACATTCGCTACCAATTAGATGGTAAACATAACAGCGCACATCCGGCGGGAGGGATGGCAGGTTTGAATTTGCAATATTTTTTTAATACCCACTGGGGAGTTTCACTTGGTTTTGATTTTGCTTCCTATTCGAGTAGTAATACTTTCTCAACAGACTGGAATAGAGATCCAAGACGCTACGAAACGGTAGATATGATAGACGATGGAAGGACCCCAACAGACGATGGAATGCCCTCAGGTAAAAACGAAAATTACAATTTACATATCAGATTGACGGATTGGAAAGAGACCCAACAAACCTATGCTTTGAATATCCCCATTACCGTTAATTTTCAACAAAAATGGGGAAGTCAAGAACTTGTTGGCATGTATGCCGCTGTTGGCTTTAAATTGCAATTTCCAGTATTGAATCCTAAATACCGTGTTACAGATGGAACTCTTTATGTTGAAGCATATTATCCTGGCAGGAACTTAACAATTCCGGCTCAGGATGATCCCTACTTCAATAACCATGGCTTAGGAACCTTACAAAATCCAAATATGAATGGGTCTGTCAAATTACGTTCGTTCTCTTTAGCGGCAACTGCTGAAGCTGGACTTTTAGTGAGCCTTTCACGCAGGGTTGACTTAGCGGTAGGAGCCTTTGTAGATTATGGAATGACTTCTCTTAAAAATGGTAATACTAATGCAGATCATTATGGAGCACTTTTTGCTCCCACTTCCAATGAAGCTTTAAATGGTCTTACTGAACAAGATCTGATAGGTACAGGACTACAATATAGCGGATTCTTAAATTCTGATCATGTAGGTAAAACTACATTAGTAGCATTTGGAGCGAAACTTTCTTTGCGCATTAAATTCGGACAGCTTAAAGATTTGACAGAAAATGATAATAAAAAAATGTTAGAAAATTTGTTAGATAAATATAGAGCTGAGTCGGGAGGAGGTAGAGATACCGTAATCGTTAACGTTAATGTTACAAAAGATACGATTCTCTTTAATTTCCCAGAGTGGTTTACCAATAGTAATGCTTTTCCGAAAAATAGCGACCCTAACTATCTTAAAAATCAATATAAAACTGCTGAATATGCGCTAAATGAATCTGTTTTCTTCGATTTAGATAAATATGATTTGAGACAAAAATCTATAGAAGTTTTGGATAGAAAAATTGAGTTTATGAAGAGATATCCTAACTTGACCGTCTCTCTAATAGGACATACCTGTGAACTTGCCGGTTTGGAATACAACTACAAATTATCAATCAATAGATGTAATTCAGTTCGTGCATACATGATTAAACATGGTATTGAAGCTACAAGAATTCACATTATCCCTCTTGGAAAAATTGCTCACGAATATCCTAACAATACCGAAACTGAAAGACAACTTAACCGTAGAGTGGACTTTTTGATCACGGAATAGTGTATTATACGATGGAACAAATTTTTGTTCTTATACATTGTATTTGTCTGTGGAACTTAGGATTGTAGAAAAAACAATTAACTACATTTTGTTTTTTTAATTTATCCAAAAAATTCTCGTATTTTTGCAGAACGTTTAGACTGTTTAAATGTCTTTTGATTATGGCAAAAAAAATTATAATCTTTTTTTGTGGTTTACTGTTCTGCTTTTCTGCTTTTTCGCAAGAGGAAGGGTATCGTATTAAATTTAATTTTTCTGGTATTGACCAACAGAAACTCTATTTAAAAGCTAATTATGGAGATAAATATTTTATTTTTGATAGTGCACAGGCTGATAAGAATGGTTTTTTTACCTTTAAAAACAAATCTAAACAGCTCCCCAAGGGCATTTATCAACTCGTAAATAGAGAGAATGAAAGTTATTTTGATATTATTGTAGGGAGTAGTCAACATTTCACGCTTACCGGAGACCTAAATACACTTTGGAAAAACTGCCGGATTGAAGGTTCAGATGAAAACGCTGCTTTTTACATTCTTCAAAGGCAAGTTAATGCCAACCGTTCACCACAGCAATTGATAGAAGACCTTCAAGAAACGATGCCACAATCGCTATTGTGTAAATATGCGACCGCTCAATTTGTGAAGATTCCTCCTCCAGATTTTAGAATGCCGGACAGCACACATGATGTGCAAAAAGAGTATCTATATTATACAGAACATTTTTTTGACAATATAACTTTTACTGACGAAAGATTGCTAAGAACGCCCGTTGAATTTGATATAGATATTTTTTTTACGGAAATTGTTATTCAACAGGAAGATTCTATGATCCGAGAAATTAAGGCTTTCTTAGAAAAAAGTAAAACAAATCAAGAAATGCAAAATTATTGCCTCAAAACTATTTACCATATTCTTGATCAAAATAATTCCCATTACGACAAAGCGATGGTTTGGTTGTATGACACCTACTGTCAGGACAGCAATTGTGAATGGTTGGAGGACCATTATCAACTCCGATTAAAGAGACAGGTCAACGAAAAGAGAAAAACTTTAGTAGGTGCTACCGTGCCACCTTTGGGTGCTTTTGATGAAAATCGTGAGGCTAAGAGTAGTGAAGAGGTTAAAAATAATTATATCCTTTTGTGGTTTTGGGATCCTGATTGTGAAGATTGTTTATTACACACTCCGGAATTGTACGATTTTTATGAGACTTTTTATGACCTCTACGATTTTGAGGTGTTTGCTATCTCTATTTCTCAAGATTTTGAAAAATGGAAAACGGTAAGTGCTCAATTTCCGGCGTGGATCAACGTGAGTTACGCTGCCGGTGAACCTAATTACGATTTTGTGGACTATTTCAACATTCTCACTACTCCTGGCATCTATTTAATTGATAAAAATCACACAATAATTGCACGTCAATTTCCGTTAAGGGATATTTTAGAAGTATTTAATCATTAAAACAGATATAAAAGATGAAAAAAAGATTTATTGTACTATTTTTACTCGTTTTTGTGTTTTTTTCGCAGAATAATATTTTTTCGCAACAAAAAAACAGTAGTTATAAGTCCGGTCATGAAATCATCGTGCATATTAAAGGGGCTACAGATCCTGTCATTTATCTGGCAATTCATCATCGTAACCAACTGTACCTTAGAGATTCTGCAAAAGTATCAAGCAAAGAGACCTATGTTTTCAAAGGTACTAATCGTTTAGATGAAGGACTTTATACTTTAATTTCTTCTAAAAGAATGCCCTATTTAGAATTTTTGATTGATAATAATGAGCATTTTGAACTTTTTATGGATACTTCCATGAATCCTACTACTTTTACGGTAAAAAATTCTCCTGAAGTAGAGGTGATGCTCGCTTTTCAAAGAAAAACAGGGGGCGCTAAAAAACTGAGCGATTTTTATCTTGAAAGAAGAAAAATAAACGATGAAGCAGTCAAAAAAGATAGCGTAGAGTTCTATGACAATAAGTTGAAAGATCTTAATACGGAGATGGAAACCTATATTAAAGACCTGATTGCTAAAAATCCGGACTATCTGATGTCTAAAATGCAAAAAGTATATCAGAATATTGAGATCCCTGACCCTCCAGTGAAAGCTGATGGGACTATAGATTCTCTGTTCCAATCCATCTATTACAGAACACATTATTGGGATAATTTTGATTTTACGGATAAAAGAATGATTTATCTTCCTGTTACGGAGCCCAAATATGTGGATTATTTTACAAAAGTGCTCTATTATCAAGAAACGGATACCGTCATTAAGTATGTAGATATGTTTTTGAAAAAAGCAGAAGCCGATAGCTTGCTTTTTCGTTACTTTGTTGATAGATTATCTACTGAATACCAAGGAAATGAAATCGGTTATGATGCTGTTTTTGTACATCTTGTTAAGAATAATCATTTAAAAGGAAAAACCCCTTGGATTGATGAAGATTATTTGAAAAAATATAAAAATAGGGTATTAGAATTAGAAAAAACACTCATCGGGAGTAAAGCCCCCGACATCATCATGCCTGATATGCAAGGCAGATGGATCTCTTCTAACAGGTTGCCTCAAAAGTATGTTATTCTTTGGTTTTGGGATCCTACTTGTCATACCTGCAAAAATGAAGCTGCTGAGTTGAAACACGTTTATGATTCTTTGGCTAAAATTCATGCGCTCAATTTTGAAGTCTATGCCGTTGCTTCACATAAAGATACACTTTTGTGGAAAACTACCGCTAAAGAGAGAGATTACAAGTGGATTTGCGTGGGTGGGCATACTGCCAATATTGATTGGCACGATGCATACTCGATAAATGCTATGCCTACCATGTTTATTCTCAACGAAAATAGGGAGATTATCATGAATAAACGGATCGAAAAGAAGATGATCCCGATATTTTTAGACCAATATGAAAGAATTCAAGCCGCTAAAAAAAGACGTGCTACTCAGTCTAAACAGTAAATCAAGAATATGGAAGATGCTAATTTCAAAGAAGGTCTTATTAACTACTGTATAGAACATCAAGAAAAAGTATTAGCTCTGACACAAAACTTAATTAATTTGAACTCAACTTTTTAATAGTTGCATTTGTCTTTTGAATTGAGGCTTTATATGCGTTTACCCTGAAAATCCCTTTTTATTCTTCTGTTTTTTTTTGTATTTTTGCAGTCAGTTTTGTTGAAGTATTGAAAAATACAATAAAACTACTAAATAGAGATGAATCTTTATCAATTTATAGTATGAAAATCAAAAAAATAGTATCATTTTTAGTTATGATGACATTAGTTTTTGCTCTTCATTCACAGACTTTTAATTGGGTTTATGATGAAGAAAAAGAGTACAAAACTCCGATTGGAGAAGGGACTTATGAGCAACTCAAAAATTCTGAATTTTGGGCTGAAATGGAGGAATATTATCAGAAATATGAACTTAAAAATAATTTTATAGAAAAGATAAATGCTCTTTTTGCTGATAAATTAAAAGATAAAAACCTTTCGGTAGATGTCGTGTTTGGGGGCTGGTGTGGCGATTCAAAAGAACAAATGCCGGCATTTATGAAAATAAAAAGTCAAATAGATGTGCTTTCTGACCTCAATATTAGATGGATAGGGTGCGACCGCAGAAAAAATAGCGGAAATATAGATATCAGAGAGATGTATATTGAATATTTTCCTACCTTTATCTTCTATCTTGATGGCGAAGAGATGTGCAGAATTATTGAAACACCGCGAACAGGATCTATTGAAGAAGATCTGTTTGATATGTTAGACCGACAAAAATAGGAAAATACAATTTATGTTAATAATAAAAACTGTAGAAGAATTAAAAAAAGTCTTGTTTCTCATTAGAAGTAATGGCAAATCTGTAGGTTTTGTGCCTACTATGGGTGCTTTGCATGAGGGACATCTTTCTTTGGCAAAAAAAGCAAGATGTGAAAATGAAGTGGTTGTTTGTTCCATTTTTGTCAATCCTTTGCAATTTAACAACAGCTCTGATTTAGCTTCTTATCCTCGCTCCTTGGATGCGGACGTGGCTTTACTTGACCCTTTCGTCGATATCGTTTTTGCCCCTTCAGTGGAAGAACTATTATCGGAAAGACCTCAAGAAGAGTACCACTTTGAGGAGTTAGAATCGGTCATGGAGGGGGTTGCTCGTCCGGGACACTTTAATGGAGTAGTGATTATTGTTAAATTATTTCTCTCGCTCGTGGATCCCGACAAAGCCTATTTTGGTGAAAAAGACTACCAACAATTGTTGATTATTAAGCAGTTAGTAAAACAAGAAAAGTTTAAAGTAGATATTATTGCATGTCCTATTATCAGAGACGAAAACGGATTAGCTTTAAGTTCTCGAAACAAACTCCTCACGGAACAGGAAAGATTGCTTGCTTCGAGAATTCATGTGATTCTTCAAACGTCAAAAAAGTATATCAATGTCATTCAACAAGCTAAAGAATTTGTCATTCAACAAATTAATCTAATCCCTGAGTTTAAATTAGACTATTTTGAAATCGCAGATCAAAACAGCCTGCAGAAAACCGATAACAGTAAAAATGCCATGGGTTTTATTGCAGTTTACATAGGAAAAGTAAGATTAATTGATAATATAAAGTATTAACCAACAATAACCAAAATTGAAGATGATTATTGAACTCTTAAAATCTAAGATACACAAAGTAACAGTTACAGAAGCCAATATCAATTATACAGGTAGTATTACCATTGATGAAACATTGATGGAGGCAGCACATTTCATCGAAAACGAAAAAGTACAAGTACTGAACCTCAACAATGGAGAACGATTTGACACTTACGTCATTAAAGGAAAAAAAGATTCCGGGATTATCTGTCTTAATGGTCCTGCTGCCCGTAAAGTGATTGTTGGCGATTTAGTGATCATCATCTCCTACTGTCAAATGGATTTTGAAGAGGCTAAGAATTTCAAACCGTGGCTTCTTTTTCCCGATAAAAATAATAAAATTAAATAGATTATGTATAAATTAATTCTTGTTCGTCATGGACAAAGCGAATGGAACGAAAAAAATCTCTTTACCGGATGGACAGATGTAGATTTGTCGTCAAGAGGAGTTAACGAAGCTCGTGAAGCCGGTAAAGCACTTAAAAATGCAGGCTTAAATATCAGATACTCTTTTACCTCTTTCTTGAAAAGAGCGATAAAAACCAATCATTTGATCTTGGAAGAGATGAATTTGCTTTGGATTCCGGAAGAGAAAAGCTGGCGTTTGAATGAAAAACATTACGGCTCGCTGCAAGGAATGAATAAAACGGAAATGGTAGAGCATTTTGGTGCCGAACAGGTACAACTCTGGCGTAGAAGTTATGACGTAAGACCGCCTGCCCTCTCTATAGACGATCCTAATCATCCTGCCAATGACGTTAGATACCAAAATATCAATGAAAAAGGTTGCACTCCGGGCACAGAAGCACTCGTGGATACAGTCAACAGAATTATCCCTTTATGGAATAATGAGATTTCTGAAAAACTGAAAACTTATAAAGAAGTGATCGTTACCGCACATGGCAATAGTCTTCGCGGCATCATCAAATATTTGAAAAACATCTCTGATGCAGACATTATGTCTTTGAATTTGCCTACCGGAATACCATGTGTCTTTGAATTAGATGTGAATATGAAGGTGGTCAAAGATTATTTCTTAGCGGATGAAGAGACCCTCAAAACACTGATGGACGAAGTCAAAAATCAGACTAAAGCGTAATTTTTTCTAAAAAACAGTTAATGAACCGTGATATTTACAGTAATTATTCAAATGTAAGGTGTAATAATAGACTCCGAGGGTAACCTTGCCATTGACTTCACCTCCCCATTTAAAATCAGTTTCTGTAGAGTGATATACTTCTCTACCCCAACGATTATAGATGTATATTTCTGCTGTAAAAGGATAAAACTCTTCAGGAACAGTAAAAAAGTCATTTACACCATCTAATTGGGAAGGGGTAATGACATTAGGAAAAGCATAATCATCAGGAGGACAACATTTTTCGATCACTAAAGAGTCGGTTGTAAAGCAATCAAAACCATGTGCTGTAGCGATATAAGTTCCTATGTCGTAAACAGTGACGAGTGGGAGAGAATCATATTTTTTGACCGTATCTGTAGAAGTCCAAACAATGAGAGGCAGGTGTGATGTTGCCATAAGGTTGGTAAACATATATTCACAGAAAGGTTCAATCAGGGGTTCAATAGTTACGGTAGGGTCCATCACGGTAAGCGTAAGGTGAAATAGCGTATCACAACCATCATCATTGTACTGTAATCGTTCAAAATCGAAGATCCCCTCTTCATTAATAGGGTCTAAATCAAACCGGTATTTTTGGTATGGATACCCCATACAAGCAGTATCTGCCAAGTAAGCGTCTGTAGTACCATCATAGATTACGGTAAGTAAGATGATGCTGTCGCAGCCGGTTACTGCCGTAAAATGTACAGGAAAAGTACCTCTATTAGTGATAGAAAAGTTGCCATATTCAATAGGGAGGTTTTCAGGGCAAGTTATGATAGTATCGTAATGATCGTAAACGGGATATACATGGAGTTGTAGGAACGCCACAGAGCAGGTGCTAATTGTGGTAGCCGAATCCACCACAAGCGTATCCATAGTTACATTTTCAATATGGAAACCCCAATTATCATAAGTATCTCCATAACAGATATTGTCTTGAAAATAATATTCTAAATTAGGTTTAACCGTTAGCGTATAATAGATGGTGTCGTACAAATTTCCAAGGCAGTTGGTGAAATTTAATCTTACAATATTAGTAATAAGATATTCTCCTGCCCCATCAAAAAGGTAATAAACAGAATCTTGAGAAAAAACATGTCCATCTCCCATGTTCCATATTATCGAATCATAATCTAAAGCATTAACGGTAAATAAAATGGAATCACTCTGACAATTAAAAAAACCCAAATCTAATTCTGTTGTTGGTACCCCATTAATATTGATAACGCCACTAAGGTCAATAGTACTGGAACCTACTGAATAGGCATATCCCCTTGCAGCACCAAACCCATAGATGTGAGCTGTAAAACCGGAATTACTGGTTAAATGATGATTCCCATAAGGTATCTCTTTTCGGGCAAAAGAATAAGATGTATTACCAGGAACCGGATTAAAATCTGCTGAAATATTTACTCCATTCAATTGCATAGAGGAAACATCCGTAGTTTCTGTAATTATATTAACATAGTGGTGATGTACTGAACTTCCGTCAACAGTTTGAAAAGTTCCAAAAACAATATCTTTTATTTGCTGTTCTACAGGAGAAATCCACACCATAGAAGGGTCCCCGTCCGGAGAATCGTCATGATAGCTGGTAGTATTAAAGAGATTTACAATCACAGGTTTATTGGTTTCAACAAAAACAGCTCCCGGATCAAAATCAATAATAAATTGATGGGTAGCATAAGCATTAATGGTTGCCAATAGAACCCCATCTCTATAGATGCGAGTAGAGTCTTCAACGGCAGTAACTCGCACAAAATCTCCTAAGGGTCGATTCAAGGATGAAGTTACTACGAAATTTTTGCCCAAGTAAATTCGGGGCATTGCCTGTTCAAAAATATGATCTGCCCCATTAGGCTGTGAAATAGGAATTGTAGTTAATATTACTCCATTAAATACGGATATTTTCTTACAATCTCTGGCTTTAATTCTTGATCCGGAAAGGTCTGCGTTTGCTCCTGGAAGTGCTGAATAAACAAAATAGGTTTGCCCTCGTTGAAGGGTAACAGAAAACGGAACATTGGCAGCATGATTACCTTGAGTAAGTTTTGTAGGAGTAATGTCTACAATAGTACTGTCTTCAGTAGCAATAATAATAAAACAAGCTCTATTATTGTTTGCACAAGAAGTAGTTCCCGGATAGGTTGAATAACATTGTACTACATAATCATCAGCAAGGGAAGGAATAGGCAAAACAAAGGAGGCGTCAAAAGAGTTGTTGGCTTCATTTGAGATGTATAGTGAAATAGTATTAGTAGCTACTACATAAATCCCTTTATTTTGAACTTGTTCGGACACTTCATTATATCCTTGAATAGGAGGAACAGGTATCTGTACTAATCCGTTTGCCGGAATTGATGCAAAGGTTGTCCATCCTGTTGAAGGATTAGTTACTGTTACCGAACAACTGTCTAAAGCAGTAATAATAATTTTGAGTGCTTCTTGAGAGCTATTGCCATTGCATCCGGCGTATCCATTTTTCATAAAAGTAACAAAAAATTCGGTTCCTTGAGTAGAAGGAGTTTGAGAAAACAGCGAGACTGTGGTTGAGACAAATAGCAATAATAACAGTAAATGCCTGAAAAAGATATGTTTTATTTTGTTCATTATTGTAATGAATTATTAGTTTACAAAAGTACTAAAAAATTCAATTGAAAATTCAGAACATTTGACTATTTTTGCAGAAATAAAAAAAAGAATATGAAAACTGTATTAATCACCGGAGCTACTGCCGGATTTGGAAAAGCCATTGCCCTCAAATTAAGTAAATATAATTATCAATTGATATTGAATGGCAGAAGTTTGGAAAAACTGTCTCCAGTAATAGAAGAGATAAAAGTGGGTTCAAAAACGCCTGTCTATCCGCTGGTATTTGATGTAAGGGCTTATGAAGAGGCTGAAAAAGCGATAACAACTCTTCCGTCAGCCTTTAAAAATGTGGAAATTCTGATCAACAATGCCGGATTAGCACTTGAATTGGATACTGTAGATCAAGCTAATAAAGACGATTGGAATACGATGATAGACACTAATATTAAGGGAGTGTTGTTTTTAACGCGTCTCATTTCACCACAAATGGTATTCCGTAAAAGTGGACATATTATCAATATTGGTTCTATTTCAAGTCATGAAGTTTATAAGGGAGGTAGTGTTTATTGTGCCACCAAACATGCACTTTTGGCATTGACAAAAGGCATGCGTTCCGATCTATTGGAATATGGGATTAAAGTTACCCAAATTTCTCCCGGAGCCGCAGAAACAAACTTCTCATTAACACGTTTTCATGGGAATAGTGAACGAGCTGAACAGGTATATCAAGGATTTACGGCTCTTGATGCCGAGGATATTGCTGAAGCAGTAGAATTTGTTCTCAATAGACCGGCACACGTCAATATTGATGAAATTCTACTTACTCCTACAGCACAATTTAATGGGGTAATCATCAGAAAATAGTTTAAGAGTGATCATTACCATTACTTATTAGTTAGTATCATTTTTTTATTTATTTTTGCAACTTGTAGTGAAGATGTTCGGTATCATTATTGTTTGCCGACACCAAGACTCTTTTAATGGTAAAAAAACCAAAATTATGAATAGATTCAAGAGGTTTTTGTCTCGTAAAAAAAGATTTTGGAGTTCGATATCCATATTTTTAGTTTTATTTGTCTATATCTCTCAGGATTTTGACATGAATCTTCTCAGAAGACCGGAAAGAGTTTTCAAATATGATATTCTGTCTTACTATGCTTATCTACCCGGTACTTTTATTCTACATGATTATACCTTAAAATTTATCGAAAGCGATCCCGATGAGTATTATAAATACTATTGGCCTGACCAGCTTCCCAACGGTAATTATCTTCTAATGACCAGTTTGGGATTATCTATCATGTATGCTCCGTTTTTCTTTATAGCTCATCTGTTAGCAGAACCTTTAGGATATACCCCTAATGGTTTTTCAGCTCCTTATGGTACTGCACTTTTGTTTGGATGTTGGGTCTATTTGTTGTGTGCTTTTCTTTTGTTAAGGCAAATATTGTCACGCTATTATTCAGATAGGGTTATTGCTTTTACATTATTAATCATCGGTTTAACCACAAATTTATTGTGGTACGCTACCGCGGAAGCTGCGATGTCTCACGCTTTTTCTTTTTTTCTTTTCACACTTTTTCTCTATTGTACGCTAAAATGGTATGATAAACAAAGTTGGTCTATGACTATGAGTTTGGGATTGACTTTAGGGCTTATTTCTTTAATCCGTCCTACTAATGTATTAGTAATTATTGTGTTTCTTCTTTTTGGCATTGTTACTTGGAATAATATTAAAGAGCTATTATTACTATTTTGGAAAAACAATACCAAGTTGTTGTTGATGGCTTTTTGCACTTTTCTGATTTGGGTGCCCCAATTGCTGTATTGGAAAAGCGTAACGGGTCAGTTTTTATACTATTCTTATGGTAGTGAAGAGCGTTTTTTCTTTGACCATCCTCATCTGTGGCAATTTTTATTTGGCTTTAGAAAAGGTTGGCTGATCTATACTCCATCAATGATATTAGCAATAGTAGGTTTCTATTTTCTTTGGAAAAATAACCGCAAATTCTTTTTCCCTTTGCTGTTTTTTATACTGCCTACAATTTATATATTATCTTCGTGGTGGTGTTGGTGGTTTGGTGGTGGTTTTGGTCAACGCTCTATGATAGAAAGTTATGCTTTTCTATCTCTCCCTTTAGCAGCTTTTTTTTCTTGGGTATCTCAAGTAAAACTGAAAGTGAAAGTTCCTGTTTCGATTCTGATAGTATTGATTTGTTCTTTATCCGGATTTAATTGTTTAAAATATAAGCGTGGTTCTATTCATTGGGATGCAATGACTAAAGAGGCCTATTTTCATCATTTTTTTAAACCCAAAAAAACCGATGATTTCTACTTACGACTCGAACATCCTGATTATAAGGCTGCTCGCAGAGGAATAGATGCTGTTGAATCACCGCAAAATAAAACTGAATAGCTATGAGTATTTTTAATAAAACAGTTGCAGTCGTTATCCCTTGTTATAAGGTGATATTACATATTGAAAAAGTGGTAAAAAGTATTCCTGAATATGTAGATCTGATCGTGTTGGTAAATGACTGTTCCCCTGATAACACGGGAGAGGTCATACAGAAAATTAGTGAACAGAATTTGAAGGTAACCGTTTTGTCTCACACTGAAAATCAGGGTGTAGGTGGTGCTATGATTACCGGATTTCAATATGTATTACAAAAAAATAGTGATTTTGTGGTAAAAATTGATGGAGATGGGCAAATGGATGCTTCACAGATAGATAAATTTATCTTGCCTCTGGTAGAACAAGATTTCGATTTTTCTAAAGGAAACCGTTTTTTCCAACTTAAAACCCTGAAAAATATGCCTTTTTTTAGACGATTTGGCAATTTGATGTTGAGTTTTTTACTCAAAGTTGCTTCCGGATATTGGCATATCTTTGATCCTACAAATGGTTATTTTTGTATTAAAACAGAATATCTTACAAAACTGGATCTACATAAATTATCTAAAAGATTTTTCTTTGAAAGTTCCTTATTAATAGAACTTTATTATATAGGAGCACAAATTAAAGACATTCCTCAACCTGCGATCTATCAGGATGAGGTCTCCAATTTATCTATAAAACAGGTACTTTTTTCATTTCCTCCTAAATTGCTAAAAGCTTTTTGTCGCCGTATGACTTTACGCTATTTTATTTTCGATTTTAATATCAATTCTATCTATCTTCTGTTAGGTTTCCCGCTATTTTTCTTTGGATTAATATTTGGAATCATTAAATGGATATTTTATTCTACACTGAATACTCCTGCTCCTACCGGCACCATTATGATTGCCATGCTCTCAATCATCCTTGGAGCTCAAATGATTCTGTCATTGTTTCAGTATGATATGAACTCTAAGAATCCTTTTAGGCAGCAATAAGTTTGACTAATACCTTAAAAAGAAACCTTTACACTCTTTCAAAAAAAGAATAAAAACATTTTTTTCGTATTGATTTTTTTTTTACTTTTGCAAATCGTACCTAATTGTCAGTTGATTTGTTATTTGCTGACCTTTGGATGCGTTTTTTTGACTTTTAAATGTTTTACAGAATAAAAAATAAATACGATAAACAATATAAAATCTTTTAATAATGAAAAAAATTAGACTTTTAAACAAAATTATGATGGTTGTTGTAGCAGTTCTTTTAACTACAATGGCTTTCTCGCAAGAGGCAATTATCTACTCTACAGGATTCGATGCTTCAGAAGGATTTACTGCGGGAACAGTATATAATAACGATGAGGTTGTTTTTTTTGGTACTACCGGCTCTCAATGGGGTACCTATCATGGAACTGCATCAACACAATCGGCAATCGCAGGTGGACAATCCATGCAAATGAGATATTACGTTACCTATACTTCAGGAATAGATCATAGAGGACATATCGGTTATACCTACACTAATTTTGATATGGCAAATGTTACAAAAGTAACTTTTAAGGCTAAAAATACCGTTGTTGGCGGAGGAGGATTGAATGTAACAGCTTCATATTCAATTGATGGAGGTTCTACTTGGATAGGAGATTCTACTTTTGTACTGACTACTTCTATAGCTTCTCACTCTTATTTGATTAGTTCTACAGGTGAATTTGCAGCAGTGAGAATTAGATTTTTGGTTGCTCTTCAAACAGTTGTTCCAACAAACACTGTAAACTTATATATTGATGATGTAGCGGTTTATGGCATAGCCGGTACGCCACCATCCATAGTAGCTACCCCTGTGATTACCCCCGCTACGGGCACTTTTACCGCCCCTATTCATGTCTCTATTGCCTCTACCACAGAAGGGGCAAGCATCTATTATACCCTTGACGACTCTGAACCTACCGAACTGTCCACCGCTTACACTGCTCCTTTTGAAATAGCTGCTAATACCACGGTCAAAGCTAAAGCATGGAAAACCAACTATACTGCCAGTGCTACCGCTACTGCTGTTTATACTTTTGAAGCTCCTTCATTGGATGAAGTTATCTATACTACAGGTTTTGAACCTACAGAGGAATTTGAACAAAATGGGACAGCATTAGTCTATAATAATGATGATGTTTATTTGTCAGGACCTGAAAATGCACAATGGGGAACTATACACGGGACTCCATCTCCAACAAATAAGATTAATGGGGTACAATCCATGCAAATGAGGTATTACGCCGGATCTGGCACTCATCAAGGACATCTTGGATATACTTATACTGATTTTGATTTGCATAATGTTACCAAAGTCTCTTTTAAAGCAAGAATAAATGCTGCCGGCTTAGCCTTAAAAGCACGTTACTCTGCCGATGGTGGCAATACCTTTGTTGGTGATACTACTTTTTATGTTACTAACACTACAGATGTACAATTATTTACGTATAATATCACTAATGATGGCAGTTTGTATAATGTAAGAATTAGATTTGATGTAGTAGTAACCGGTATCCCTACCGGTACCCCTCAAATCACGTTGGATGATATAGCTGTTTACGGCATTACCGGCATTACACCACCTTCCATAGTTGAGACTCCTGTCATTACTCCTGCAACCGGCACATTTTACACCACTCCTGTCTCTGTATCTATAGCTTGCGAAACGGAAGACGCTGTAATTCACTATACTATTGATGGAAGCGAACCTGCCGAAAGTGCGACAGTTTATACTACGCCATTTGATGTCTTAGCTACTTGTACCGTCAAAGTGAAAGCATGGAAAACCGATTTTACACCCAGTAATATCGCTACAGCTACCTATACCTTCCCTACAGAAGTGGCTAATATCGCCGCTTTCAAAGCAGCCAATAGTGCTACTAACGCTACCCCTTATAAAATTACGGGAGATGTTATTTTTGTCTATAGAAATGGCAGAAATATATACATTCAAGATGCTACAGGCGGTTTGTTGATTTATGACTTCACTGCTCCGGTGATTACAGAAACTTACCTTGAAGGTGATGTGATCAGTGGAGGTGTTGTAGGTACTTGTACGATTTACAACGGACTATATGAAATGATTCCGCTGACAAACACGGCAGCTTCAACGGTTCACAACGGAACCGTAACGCCGCTCATCGCCACAGTAGCCCAAATCAATGCTAATGCCGCCAACTACGAATCTCGTTTGGTAAAAATCAAAAATGTGGTTTTTGAAGCCGGCAGTTTCAATACTACTTCCACTACTAATGTCCTATTTTCTCAAGAGGGATCGGAACCGTTTATATGTAGAAACAACTTCCGTACCCTTGATATGACGATTGCAGCAGGTTTCCAAGCCGATGTAACAGGGTTTATTGCTATTTTTAATACCGATAATCAGATTTATCCAAGAAATAATGATGATATAGAAGGGGTAGAAGTGGTATTACCGGTTGTAGCTACTCCCGTGATTAACCCTGCTACGGGTACTTTTACCGCCCCTATTAATGTAACCATCTCTTGCGATACGGTTGGTGCTACCATTTATTACACGCTTGATGGCAATGAACCTACAGAATTATCTACGGCTTACACCGCTTCTTTTGAAATAGCTGCTAATACCACGGTAAAAGCTAAAGCATGGAAAACCGACTATACTGCCAGTGCTACCGCTACTGCTGTTTATACTTTTGAAGAACCTTCCAATGACGAAATTGTTTATACTACCGGATTTGAGGCTTCAGAAGGATTTGTTGCAAGTACTGTTTATAATAATGATGCCGTTATTTTTTCAGGGGCTGAGGGATCTCAATGGGGAACTGTTCACGGAACGCCAACTACAACAGCATCTGCTGTTATTTCCGGATTACAATCCTTACAAATGAGGTATTATACTTCAGGAGATCATTCAGGACATCTCGGATATACTTATACTGATTTTGATATGCATAATGTTACGAGAGTGTCATTTAAAGCAAAAGTAAGTGTTGTGGGTATAGCATTGAAAGCCAGCTATTCTACCGATGGTGGCAATACTTTTGTTGGAGATTCTATTATTTATCCTACAACAAATGCACTAACTTATACGTATCATATTACTGATGATGGTAGTTTCTACAATGTTAGAATCAAATTTGACGTTATTATAAACAGTTCTCTAAGTGGTACACCAACCGTATCATTGGATGATGTAGCTGTTTATGGCATTACAGGATTAACACCGCCCGACTTGGTTGCTACACCGGTGATCACTCCTGCTACCAGCACCTATTTTACTACGCCAATATCTGTTTCTATTGCATGTGCCACTACCGGAGCTACGATCCGTTATACTACCGATGGTTCGGAACCTACCGAAAGTGCTACGATTTACACGGCACCGTTCAATGTTTCTACTTCCTCTACAATCAAAGCTAAAGCATGGAAAACAGACTTCCTACCGAGTAATATTGCGACAGCTACCTATACATTTCTTGTAACAGTTGCTAATATTGCCGCTTTTAAAGCCGCTAATACTGCGACCAACTCAACTCCTTATAAAATTACGGGAGATGTTACTTTTGTCTATAGAAATGGCAGAAATATGTACATCCAAGACGCTACAGGCGGTTTGTTGATTTATGACTTCACTGCTCCGGTGATTACCGAGACCTATCTTGAAGGTGATGTCATTAGTGGAGGTGTTGTGGGTACTTGTACCATTTACAACGGATTATATGAAATGCTTCCGCTGGCTAATACAGCAGCCTCAACGGTTCACAATGGGACAGTCGCTCCAATAGTCGCTACCGTAGCTCAAATTACAGGCAATTACGCCAACTATGAATCTCGTTTAGTGAAAATAGAAGATGTGATCTTTGATGCCGGTGAGTTTACTACTACTACTACTACCAACATTACTTTTGAGCAAGATGGCAACCCCTTTATTTGTAGAAATTCGTTCCGTACCCTTGAAATGACGATTGAAGCAGGTTTCAATGCTGATGTAACCGGATTTATTGCTGTTTTTAATACCGATTATCAGATTTTTCCAAGAACTAATAATGATATTTCAGCAATAGTATCGGAAACAGTACCAATGCCGTATTTTTCAATTGAAGGTGCAGAATTCTTTGATCAGGATTCTGTTTGTATTGGAGGTTGTGTTATATCTGATATTGAGATACTTTGCACATTGCCGAACGTTAAGATCTATTATACTATTGATGGCTCAGAACCATCAATATTGTCATCTCTTTATAGTGAACCTATACCAGGTGATTTAGTATCACCTGTTTCATACGTAACTGCACATCTCAAAGCAATTGCAGTGAAGGAAAATATGATCAATAGTCAAGTCAGTACTTTAAATGTTACAAATTGTGTCGATGGCATTACTGAATTGGATCAAAATTCTATTTCCATTTATCCAAATCCGGTTACTGAAGGTTTTTTGATGATCAAAAATGATGATATTTGTCAATTTAATCACATTACCATCACCGATATTACAGGACGAATCATTAGTAATGAACAGAAAACCATCATGGGCGGAGACATGACCGTACTTGATGTTTCTACTTATAAATCAGGAATTTATTTCATTACCATCCAAGGTAAAGAGAAAGTTTCTACGTTGAAATTTATCATAAAATAATGATTTTAAATCCATAAATTCATCAGCATAATAGAAAAGATGCAAAAAAAAGATACAAGTACGGAATTTGATAGCGTTGCGCAGCAATGTGAAGAGTTGTTCACTAAGAAAGCGAAAGATTATGGCTTGGCATGGCGCATTCTTCGTGTTACCTCTTTAACAGACCAGATTTTTATCAAAGCTCAACGCATCAGAAGTCTTCAACAAAAAGGAGTAGCTAAAGTGAATGAGGGTATTATTCCCGAATTTATTGGTATTGTCAATTACTCTGTTATGGCTCTGATACAACTTGAATTAGGAAGTCCGGCAGATTTGTCGCAAGATGATTTGACGTGTGAAAAAGCTATTCTTCTATATAAAAAATATCTTTCTAATGCCAAAAATCTCATGAATGATAAAAATCATGATTATGATGAAGCTTGGCGACAAATGAGAATAAGCTCATTAACCGATATTATCCTAATGAAACAATTAAGAATCAAACAGATAGAAGATAATGGTGGAAATACAATCGTGTCGGAAGGCTTAGATGCCAACTACTATGACATGATCAATTATGCCATGTTTTCCTTAATACGATTGATGATTGAAAAAGAAAAATAAATTTAAAACACAATAAATTAACCTATTAGAAAAATGAAAAAACAGAAAGAACCTTCATGGCTAAAAATAGTACGTATTTTAGTAGCAGCCCTATTTTTATATTCCGGTTTTACAAAAGCGGTAGATCCGGTAGCAGCAGCCATTCAATTTGACGACTATTTTGTCTCTTTTGGCATGGGCTTTTTGCATCCGATTTCGATGTTTTGTGCCGTGATGATGAATATTGTAGAATTTACGCTTGGCTTTATGATGCTCTTCAGGATAAGGGTTGATTTTACCGCGATCGTTTATACCTTGTTTATGGCTTTCTTTCTGTTGCTTACCTTATGGTTGTTTGTTGCCGAATATTTAGAAGTCAATTATGGGTATAATTTCCATGTTGTAAAAGATTGCGGATGCTTTGGAAAAGCGATACATCTTAACAATTGGCAAACCTTTGTCAAGAATATTGTCATCATGATTCCGGTCATTGTGGTATTAATCAATAGAAAATTAATTCCCGATATTAGGTTAATGCCTTTCGGACAATGGTCTTTTGCCCTTGTGGGTGCTCTGTTAGTGAGTGGTTTCCAATTGTACTGTTACCAACACCTTCCAATTGTTGACTATAGCGATTGGAAAAAAGGAAAGGATGTCAAAGAGATGTTTGTTGGCGAACCCGCCCAAAAAGAGATGCTCTTTGTCTATACCAATAATAAAAATACGACACTCGTACAAATAATGACTACAGAGGAGTTGATGAATATCACGGATATCATTCCCAATTTTTACGATACCTATCACTATACCGACAGACTTGATACTACCGTTAAAGAGGCTATTCATCCCAAAATTGAAGGTTTTACAATGGTGGACTCTTCCGGTTATGAGCATGCCTACGAGTTGATTAGTTATGACAATAAAAAACCGCTGTTTCTTCTCTTTATGCACAATTTAAAAGAGGTGGATTTAGATGGATTACAAAGTGAAAAACTGAAAGCACTTATTGATTATTGTAAAAAAGAAAATCTTGATTTTATTGGTATTACCAACTCTTTACAAGCCGAAATTTCAATATTCCGGAAGGTTCATGATCTTGATTTTCCATTGTACCACAATGCTATAGATCCGATTAAAGGTCCATTCATAGTTCGTGATGCAGTACGCTCTAATCCGGGTTTGATCTTAATCAAAAAAGGAATCGTTAGCGAAAAATGGTCATGGCGTGATGTGCCGGAAATCTCAACCCTCAGTCCATTATAATGATTTATCCTTCCTCCTTTGAGGCGAAAATTGGGTTTGATCAAATACGCTCTTTGTTGAGAGATGAGTGTATTAGCAATATGGGTAAGGAGTTAGTGGAGAAGATGGTGTGCTGTTTTGACTATAATCGGCTCTCTGTCTTGTTAGAACAGACCAAAGAATTTCAATCGGTACTGCTCTACGAAGACTCTTTTCAGGCACAAGATTTTTACGACCTAAGACAAAGTTTGTCGCCGCTTAAAATTGAAGGAACTTTTATAGAAATTGAGGATTTAGCGCAACTGAGAAGTTTTGTTCATGCCATCATGCAAACCGTTGTCTATTTTAGAATTAGACATGAAGATGGCAAATTTCCACAATTATGGTTGCTTTGTGAGGATGTTTTTTTAGAAAAAACTCTTTTTGAAGCGATCAATAAGATTATTGATGGCAAAGGCAATTTGCGCGACAATGCCTCTGAAGAGTTAAGAAGAATAAGAAGAGAAATTATCAAGATTTCAGATAGTGCCGATAAGAAAATCGGAAAGCTCTTAGCAGCTGCTAAGCAAGATGGTATCGTCAAAGAGGATGCTGAGATGACTGTCAGAAACGGGAGATTGTGTATTCCGGTTACCGCTGCTTATAAAAGGAGATTAAAGGGTTTTGTGCACGACGAATCGGCAACAGGACAGACCGTTTTTATTGAACCTGCGGAGGTTTTTGATGCTAATAATGAGATTAGAGACCTCCTTAATGGCGAAAAACGGGAAATTATCCGCATTTTGACCGA
Source organism: Bacteroidales bacterium (assembly GCA_031287215.1). Classification (GTDB taxonomy): domain Bacteria; phylum Bacteroidota; class Bacteroidia; order Bacteroidales; family WCHB1-69; genus JAGVVH01. The sequence goes on along the minus strand of JAITTF010000281.1, from coordinate 1,043 downwards.
AATTACGAATACTATTAGACCTTCTATTCCCAATCTTATTGATGGGCACTCCTTTCTTGGTACGATAGATTTTATAAGAGCTAAAGCTAAATTGGCCATTAAGATTGATGGGGTGGTTCCATATATAGAAAACAACCCTGTCATTAATTGGCAGACCGCGATACATCCTATTCTGTATCTTAATTTTAAAGAAAATAAAAAAACAGTTATCCCTTTAGATATTCAACTTTCAACTACGTCTCGTATTTTGATTATTTCCGGTCCCAATGCAGGCGGAAAATCAGTTTGTTTAAAAACAGTCGGATTGTTACAGTATATGATGCAATTTGGCTTGGCAGTTTCGATGAAAGAGACCTCCGAGATGGGCATTTTTACCGATTTTTTTATTGATATTGGAGATGAACAATCTATAGATAATGATTTAAGTACGTATAGTTCCCATTTGCTGAATCTTAAGACTATGGTTGAGCATCTGAACGGCAATTCGCTTTTTCTCATTGATGAATTTGGTTCCGGTACAGAACCTTCCCTTGGAGCTGCAATGGCAGAATCGGTATTGGAGAGGTTCTATGAACTCAAAGCATTTGGCATTATTACGACCCATTTTGGCAATTTAAAGACCTTCTCCGACCTGCATCCTGAAGCAATCAACGGGGCAATGCTTTTTGATATGGAAGCTCTAAAACCGCTTTTTATGCTGAGAATCGGAAAACAGGGTAGCTCTTTTACATACGAAATTGCTCGTCAAATAGGGTTCCCTGAAGATATAGTACAACAAGCGATCCAAAAATCCGGTACCGCTCAGATCGATTATGAGAAAAAATTAGAAGAGATTGAGTTGGAAAAGATAAAAACAGACAAATTGTTGAAACAGGTCAATAGTGCTGAGGAGCAGCTTGCGGCTTTTATTACAGAATATGCCAATAAACATCATGAGTTAGAAACAGAACGAAAAGAGATTCTACACGCAGCAAAAGAGCAAGCCAACTCCATTATTGAAAGTGCTAATAAATTAATTGAAAAAACTATCCGTGAAATCAAAT
>JAITTF010000260.1 GCA_031287215.1 Bacteroidales bacterium | reverse complement strand
TATCAGTAGCAAAAAATGAAAAATAATTTTACTCTATTAGTGTGTTTTTTTCGAAAACTTATTTTTTGTTGGGTTTTAGCAAAATTTTTGCTTTTTTTACTTCAACATTGTTTCATTTTGTCTCTATAATTGATTTAACAAGCATTATATTATATCAATTTGTTTCTACAATGTAATAGTATTACCATAATTAAAGACAAGAAAAGATATTTTTGCCCTGTTATTCAAATAAAGTAAAAATAAATTTATGCCAACAGAACAAGTGCCTTTCAGAAGTATGGAGCGAGTAAATACACGTCTGTCGTGTAATATCGGAGCGTGTGAGGAGTTAATAAACTTGCGACAGGAAGGCAACAGCCTTCGCCTTGTAGCAGAAAAAAAAACCTGTCAGATAATAATCGAATACATTTGCCATCGTATATCAAAGACTATCAAATCTACCTTCACAACAGCAGCAAACATAAATACTTTATCGTTTATGAAGGTGATGTGCCTAATGATGTCCGCAATGCTTTTCTTTCTGTCGTCCTTCTCTACGATGGAGCAACGGGTGAGCGACTTTGGAACAATGAAATTCAACCCTTACTGACAATAACCAACGCCAACGAACAATTTTTAAGTATAAGCAGCCTTAACAATGTCCTTATCCTTTGCACAAATCAAAGGAAATTGTTTTTGATTTGGCTGGATACGGAACAAACATACCTTCCAGTAAGACAGGATGATTTTTATGTTGGCACAATGAATATCATAACCGACCTTGCCACAGAAACGATACTTCATTACCCTGATAATAATACCGACAGCGGACTAATTCGTCAAAGTATAGTAACTAACCCTTACCGATACTACAATAGAAAAATCACAGGACAAACAGATATAAGAACCTATTTGGATAGGTTCTTTTCACAACTTGACGACCTCCTTCACAATAAAGGTTATTACAGGGGTTTTTCGCTCTTTGTTTTTGCTGTAAGACTTTATGACGACAGTTATGTCTATATGAGTGATGTTTCTTTCTGCGATATTAACGGTGATTATGATAATTCATACAACATCTATAGGTGCCACTTAGAAATGTCCCGAAAAATTTTTACCTATTTTTACCTATAACTAATTGATTTTTGCCTGTTTATGATATTTATAATCGCCAATTAGAAATGTCCCCAATTTTACATTTACTTTACATTTACTTTACATTTTGACGGGTATTCCTTACCATAAGTTTACATTTACTTTACATTTACTTTACAATACCTTTCCAAATCAAATATAATGCGGCTTTAAGTCGCTTTTTTTATGTCTTAAAAAATAGCAAAAAAGCCACTAAAAACCGATTAAATATACCAGTTCTTAAATGTAAAATATTTTTGACATTTTTTGAATGGATATAGGAATGGGTATAGGAATGGGTATAGGAAATATGATAAAAAAAGTATCTCTATTTGCCCATTTTTGACACTAAAACGTGCCGAGTTAGCCCTCTGGAACGACAGTAAAATGCTCCAGTTTTACAAAAGTGTTAAATTACTTAATATCAATTATTTATACCAAATATTTCAGCATTCGCAATTAGTTATATTACTTATTTTCAGCAGTTTATACCTTTGTAATTTTACACTTTTTCAAAAAAGTTATGCTGAAATATGTTGATTATTGCCGGTTATAAAAAAAATGACTGAAAAATTTTGCTGATTCAAAAAAAAGTTGTAGAAGATGGTTACACAATGCCTATCGTTTGTTATTATTTAGCAAATGAAGATATTTATGAAATAGTTGATGGTTACCATCGCTATACGGTTATGCTGACAAGCAAAAGAATAAGGGAAAGAGAACAGGGTATGATGCCTGTTGTTGTTATAGAGAAGGATGTAAGCAACAGGATGGCTTCAACCATACGTCATAATAAAGCAAGAGGCTCACACGACATAGAACTTATGAGCAACATAGTGGCGGAACTTGTTAGCTCTGGTATGAGTGACGCCTGGATACTGAAAAATATAGGAATGGATGCTGACGAACTTTTACGACTGAAACAGATTACTGGCTTGGCAGCATTATTTAAGGATAAAGAATTTTCAAACTGATATGAGTAAAACTAAACAGGAGCGGCAACGCATAGGAACTCGCATTAAGGAAGAGAGAGAAAAAAGAGGTTTAACTCAGGCAGAACTTGCCTCTATGGCAGGAATTACCGAATCAAACCTCTATCGTATAGAAAATGGTCATTACTCAGCAAAGTTTGACGATATGCAATCAATAGCAGATGCAATGAATCTTGATGCGGACTTAATTTCCAAATCACAAAACTCATCTTTTATCATTTAATTGGAAGTTAAAAAATAACTAAATCTCATAATTAGCAGTCAATACTTCCATCTTTCGCTTTTTTGTCCCTGTGTTCTTGGCAGCAAGTAAATTGACAGATATTTTTCGCATATCAAATGTTTTTTGCCACCAACCCAACCTTTTTACATAATCCTTTAACACATCACTTGGATATGATGACAGCAGGAACTTGCCCTTCATTTGCGACAGTGCCTCCAATAAGTCGGTATAATCCTGCAAAGAATACCCGTCATAATGCCCCATGTTAGCGTTGTAATAAGGTGGGTCGGCATA
>JAITTF010000346.1 GCA_031287215.1 Bacteroidales bacterium | reverse complement strand
AACAGATTTACAGTCTGCCCCATTTGACCGCTCTGGTACCCCCCCATAAATTTGAGCCGATAGACGGACTCGAACCGCCGACCAGCTGATTACAAATCAGCTGCTCTACCAACTGAGCTACATCGGCACGGAGTAATTATATTCTTTCAAATAACGTTTTCGTTCTCTCGAATCGGGCTGCAAAGATAGAAAAAATTTCTTTATATACACTATTCTATTGCATTTTTTTTTATTTTTTTTTTAATCTACTGAAAATTAGGATAATAAATTTTCGTAAACCGATTTTACTACCTTTTCTTCATTTTCCCAATTTAACTCGTTGGCAGCAGTACTACAATTAGCTTTAAATTGTTGACAAAGAATAGGGTTATCTATCATTTTGTTGAGTAAATTAGCAATGTTTTTGGGGGTAAAATCCTGTGCTATCTCCCCAATATTATACTGAGAAATAATAGCTGCTCTTTCCGGTAAATTAGAAATTAATAGCGGAATTCCCGCTTTTATGTACTCGAAAATCTTATTTGGCAAACTGTAAGCCTGATTTAAACTGGTACTTTTTTCCAAAGATACTCCCACATCGGAAAGTGAAGTATAATTGAAAAGACGGTCGGGAGTTACTCGCCCTACAAAAATAACACGCTCTTCTAAATTTAATTCTTTCGTTCTTAGCTTTAAATAGGGCACTGTTTCACCATTGCCAACAAATAATAGTATTGCTTTCTCTGATACATAAGGAATAGCCTCTAATAGCTCTTCTGAGCCTCGATTAGAACTAATGTCATTCCCTTGCATCAAAACAATAAATTTATCCTCAGGAAGCCCTAAACTGTGACGCGTTTCGGTAATAGTAACTGCATGAGCAGGAGGAATATTTCTAACTACGTTAAAATGTATTCCATACTCTTTGTGATAGGCATCTGCAATAGATTGACTGACTGTAATAGCATATTGTACTTTTGGAATGCAATATCGCTCTATCTGATGCCAAAAATGCTGCACAAATGGACGGTGTATGATACTCAGCATTTGACAAAAATATTCATGACTGTCATAGACCAACTTTTTTTTCCTTAATTTTGCCACGATTATATTGGGCAATAATGAATCTAAATCGTTGGCGGTGAGGACTTCCATTTGATGAAATAGAAGATAGAAAAAAAGTTTAAAATTATATTCAGCATAAAAAAGAAAACTTTTTTTGAAGAATAATCTGATTCTTCGTACTTGATAATCTCTAACTTTTAGTTTTGGAGAATTTTTAAAACGACAACCAACGACAGTAACATGAAAGCCCATTTGCGTGAGCGTATTACACATTTTGTCCACCCTTGTATCCGTATAAAGGTCATTGCTAACGCTCATGATCAGCCGTTTTTGCATACGTCCATTTTTTGATTGTAATGTTAGATAGTAGTGTTATTTTACCTCTGATTTTTCAAATTTTTTCAATTGAATCAATCGAAGGCGCTGGTTCTCAAAGCCTCCATTTTCGTGTTGCATAAAGTCGAAATCTAAAGCAACAGGTTGAAATTTTATTTTTGATGTATCAAAATCATGGACCAGTAGCTGCACAAAATACCTCGTGATATCATAGCCTTGAAAAGAAAAACGAGAGATAGAAGGTTGATTTGCATATTGTTCTAAATATTCTGAGATAAAATAGGCGTTTTTTTCTTCACGATTATTGATATAATAATTAGAAAAAAAACAGACTTCCAAACTATTCAAATCTTCAATCTCATTATCAAAATTATCGATCCACTCTTCAGGGACAATAAACGTAGCTATTGAAGAAATGTTAGGATATGAAGAGAGAGAGCGCAAATTACTGATAATGCTTGAGGTCGTTTTTGCATCAACAATTACAATATTATGATTTTCTTTATTCAATGCAAAAGTTAAATTAGTGATGCCATATTTAAAAGGTATTTTAGTTATTTTAGAAAAATATTGCAGATAATCGTTATACGATGTAGTAGTGCTATCTTCGGTATATAAGATAATTTTAGCATTTTTATATTGTCGGAGCAGTGAATTTTCTACTAACGGAGGACAATTATTCCTTGAAGGGAGCACTTTATAAACGTAAGTATTGTTATCAACGATTTCCGAGCGACTACTAAAAGGATTGACAATTGGGATTTGATATTCGAGGGCATATTGAGCAGCAATTTCAAAGAGATTGTAATAAAATGGACCTATAATCAAATCCACAGACTCCATTAGCGTACTATTTTCCATAATTTTCCGCAATTTGCCTTCATCTTCTGAGACATCTTTTACAATAACATTGAGATGAACTCCTTGACGTTCAAACTCTTTTAAAGCAATCATGGCACCTTCCCAAAATGCGGTCAATTGGAATGCAGGAATCATATAGATATTATTCTCGGAATTGATTTCGTCAATATTGATTTTGCTAACGGTTTCGCTATAGAAAGGAATCAAAAACAGAATTGTCTTAGTTTTACCTTGCCATGGTTCGATAGTGGAAGCAAATAGCGGAAGAGACAGGGATAAAATTAATACAACAATAAATTTTTTCATATATTTAATTAATTGATAAATAGACTTGTTTATCTAAAGATAATATTTTGGAGCACACTCATGCCGGCGGCATCATTGAGTTTCCGTATCAGTTCGGTTTTTCTGCCCATCAGTTCAAATCGGAGTGCTGCATTGTTGATTTTAACGTATAAAATAGAATTTTCAATCTTTGTGGACTGCGTATTTTGAACGATAAAATCGCCCATTTCACGATTCCACATCTCCAAGATGGTTCTTTCGTTATAAATTTTAGATTTATTATTCTTTTTCAGAAAATCCTGAATGACATCCTTCATCAACAATTCGTTCGACTTCATACTTTCCTTTTGATTAGAGACTTGGTCCGAATGGTATTAATAATTTTCCTTGTTCATTTTCAGCAAAATTGACAAAGTTATTTATAAATGATTTTGCTAATGTATTAGCATTTTCAGCATAAGCCACTTTGTCAATCCAACTGTTTTCAGGATTAAGGATCTGATTGTCAATATTATTAATATGTTTTGGTATGAAGAGGTTAAATGGTTTTACGATTTCGGTTTCACAGTCAACGAGTTCATTATTTAAGATTGCAGAAATGATAGTTCTGGTATCTTTAATAGAAATACGTTTACCTACTCCATATCCGCCACCGATCCAACCGGTGTTGACTAAATAAGCAGTAGCTTGATGGTCGGTCAATTTTTTTGCTAATTCTTCAGCATATTTAGTAGGATGAAGCAGTAAGAAAGCAGCTCCAAAACAAGAAGAAAAAGTAGGTTGAGGCGTTACAATACCTCTTTCCGTACCGGCTAATTTAGCAGTATAACCGCTTAAGAAGTAGTACATAGTTTGCTCTTTATTCAGCACTGAAACAGGAGGTAAAACGCCAAAAGCATCTGCCGACAAGAAGATAATTTTGCTTGGATGTGTGCCTTTGGAAACCGGTTTTACTATGTTATCAATGTGATAAATTGGATAAGAAACGCGAGTATTTTCGGTTTTAGCAGCAGAATCGTAATCAATAACTCCGTTTTCGTCTATGACTACATTTTCTAAAAGAGCATCTCTTCTGATAGCGTTGTAGATGTCGGGTTCTTTTTCTTTACTTAGATTGATACATTTAGCATAACAACCGCCTTCAAAATTAAAGACACCTTCATCATCCCATCCGTGTTCATCATCACCTATCAACGAGCGGTCAGGGTCAGTAGATAAAGTAGTTTTGCCGGTACCTGACAAGCCAAAGAAAATGGCGGTATCACCGTTTTTGCCTTCATTAGCAGAGCAGTGCATTGCTGCGATACCTTTCAAAGGGAGACAATAGTTCATGACAGAGAAGATCCCTTTTTTCATTTCGCCACCATACCAGGTACCTCCGATAAGAGCCATTCTTTCGGTGAGATTAAAAGCAACAAATACCTCACTGTTAAGACCTTGTTCTTTCCATTGAGGGTTAGTAGTTTTACAACTATTCAATACTACAAAATCGGGTTCAAAATATTTAAGTTCTTCTTCTGAAGGGCGGATGAACATATTTTTTACGAAATGAGCTTGCCAAGCCACTTCCGTAACGAATCTAATTTTAAGGCGTGTATTATCATTAGCACCACAATAGCCATCCATAACATAGATCGGTTTACCTGACAATTCTGTAGTACTGAGAACTTTTAGATGCTCCCAAATTTCTTTCGAGATAGGTTTATTATCTGATCCTTTTTTGCCGAGAGCAGCCCACCAAACATTAATTTCGGTTTCTTCGTCTTTAACGACATATTTATCCTTAGGAGAACGACCTGTAAAGATACCTGTATCAACAGTTAACGCACCGGAATTGGTCATATAAGCCTTTTCAAAGCCTTCCAATGTAGGGTCAGTTTCATGTTTAAAAAGTTCGTCAAAAGATAGATTATGATAAATCTTGACCGGATTTTTAATGTTTAAAGTTTCTAATTGTGTTGTAATATTTTCCATAAAAAATTAATTATTATTCAGTATCTCAATATATTAAATCATTTTATAACCCATCATATCAAAACGCAAATTTACCACCTTTTTTTGGAATAGAGCAAGTTTTATCAAAAAAATGATTTGTTTTTTAGAGATAAAAAAATAGAATTACACGCTCCTCAAAACGAGCAATATTTAGATTATCAATGAAGTGATTATTTGTGCAAAAAAAAGAATGAACGATAAAAAGGTATTTTCAAATAATTATTGTATTTTTGCAAAGTAATAATCTCTATATACACCAATGATGGAAGAAGAAATAAAAAAATGTAAAGATTTATTAAAACAAGGCAAAATTTTGCTTTATCCGTCAGATACTATTTGGGGTATCGGTGCTGATGCCACTAATGCAGAGGCAATTGATAAAGTCTATAAAATCAAAGGACGTTCTGAACTTAAAAGCATGCTCATCCTGATAGATAAAGCAGACAGATTACCGCTTTATGTGAAACAAATCCCTTTGATTGCATGGGATTTACTTTCTCATACCTACAGACCTACTACTTTTGTTTACCCTACTGCACAAAATTTACCGCCAAACCTCGTCAATGCGGATGGCTCGGTGGCTATTAGAATCGTGAACAACCTGTTTTGTAAGAAATTAATCACTGCTTTAGGCAAACCTATAGTTTCTACCTCTGCTAATATTTCGGGACAAGATTTTCCACAAACCTTTCTTGATATTTCTCAAGAAATAATGAATAAAGTTGATTATATTGTTCCCGAACAATATTCAGAATCTACTGATTATAAACCATCTCGGATAATAAAATTCGTAGATAATTACAATTTTGTGGTCATTAGAGAATAAAAAAATCATGAAAATAGCTGTTTTTCCGGGTACTTTTGACCCTTTTACTATAGGACATGAGGAAATAGTGTTGAAAGCGCTCCCGTTATTCGATAAAGTTGTGGTTTCTATTGGCATCAATAGTGATAAAAAAGCACTGCTTTCTATCGAACAGAGAGTTAATTTTATAAAAAAATGCTTCAATCATGAAGCTAAAATTGAGGTCATTGCCTATCAAGGCTTGACCATTGAGTTTTGCAAACAGATAAAAGCAAATTATATCATTCGAGGCATACGAAACAGCCAAGATTTTCGTTATGAAAAGGATATTGCTCAAATGAATCATACGCTTGCTCCGGCAATAGAAACACTGTTTTTCTGCACCTCCCCTGCCCTATCTCACATTAATTCAACCGCAGTACGTGATATTATCATCCACAAAGGGGATTATCAACAATTTTTACCTCGCAACTTAACCATTAATGAAGATCATCCATAAAGCCGCATTTTTGAACTGTTTTTTGTTGGCATTTTTTTTTGTAAGTTTATGTAATTCTGCTATTTATGGACAAAAGAATTACCGAATAGAAATAGAAGGACAAACTACTTTTAACGAAGGAGAAGAGGTCAGAATTTCAGCTACTACAGATTATATTTCATTGAGACCTGTTACATTAGGTGCTACTACAATAGATAATACCGGTAAATTTCACCTCTCTTTTGACGTTCCCAATATCGTATTAGCTCAGATAGAGGTGAGAACCTCAAAAGCAGATATATTTTTTGTTCCTGGTTATCATTATGATTTGCAATTGGATATGGATCCGGAGTTGTTCGACATGATTACTCCCGAACTGTATGGAGGTTTTTTGCAGGTTAAAAGCAATAAAATAGACACTTTAGATTTGAATTACAAAATAAATAAGTTTTCCAATTTTTTCAATCGCCAATTAGACCAATTTGCCCCCTATCTATTCCGTAAAAATATGGAAATGTATGATACCCTGCTCTTCAATATCCAAAATCAATTTGAAATTAGATACGCTCCCGACAACTACTACCTCTCCTACCTCTATTATACAATCGCCATGATAGACGAACTGATCTATGCCAATAGTCCACAACATTTTTTCTCACAATATCTTGATAATGACTATATTCTGTACGACAACCCTGCATATATGTCGGTATTTAAAGATTTTTACCATCAATATCTTTACAATTCTCCTCACATCTCCAAACAAATATTAAGTCAATATATTAATGAAACTGCGGATTATCCTGCCCTATTCAATGCCGTAGGTAGAGACCCATTTTTGGTAAATGAACGTATTCGGGAATTAGTCATCATGGATAATCTTTTTGCTTTTGCCAATTCAGATGAATTTGTGAGAGACCATGTTTTACAACTTCTTCATTTTATTAAAGACAACACCCATTTTGCTAACCATAAAACCATTGTTGAGCATGTCTTATTTGAACTTAATAAATATGGAGAAGAAACTATTACCCCCAGATTTATGGTAAAAAAACAGGACGGTAGCAGTGTAAATCTCATAGAAAACTACAAAGGAAAATGGGTTTATCTACAGGTTTTCAATGTCAATTGTCTTGATTGCATTCGGGAAATGCTTATTATTAAAGATTTACATGAAAAATATGGAGATAAAATTACTTTTGTTAGTCTGTCTCTGGATTTTGATTTTACCAAATTCCAAAACTTTACTAATAAAAACAGTCAATTTACTTGGGATTTTGTTCACTTTAATTCCAATTTTGAGTGGCTCAGAGATTTAGAGATCGGTAGTTTGCCCGACAACATACTCTTTGATCCCGAAGGGCACATCTCGCTCAGATACCCTCCTGACCCCAGTAAAAATCTATCTCAATTTTTGTTGTTGAAATTTAGAGAAAATTAATTAGCATAAAAATAGGGAATTTGCATATTTAATTCAGTCTTATTAGCATTCGTAAAATTCCAACTACCAAGAGTAGTCATTTGAATATATACTCCTTCAGTAGGTAATAGGGTTCCCTGATCTAAAATCTAACGTATATGCATTAAATATCCTGAATATGCAATCCTTATGAGATTACAATTGTAATATACACCTATAAAAAAGAAAATTTTAAGTTAGATTTGTAAATATTTGGCGTTTTATATTTGTAACTTTGATGTTTTGTGTTAATAATAATAATAATTGCTAATAATATCAATTTATACTACTTATATTACTTATTTCTAAATAGTTATGTAGTATATTTAATGTATTTATTTATATAAATACTATTATTTATGAACAATTCTATAAATGAATGAGTGAATAATATATTTCACTGATTTAATAGTTATTAAATCATTTATTTAAACTATTATAAGATAAATTTATCAACAATAATAGATTATTACAAATATAATTAGTATTTTTGCATTTGTAAAACATCGTCCCATATCCTATGATGTTATACTTGTAATATATTGTTATAAATATAATAAATTATGATTGATAGAATTAAACAGGTCATGACTTCTAAGAGTCTTACGTCAGGACAATTTTCAGAAATATTAGAAATGAACCGGTCAAATCTGACCCATATCTTTACGGGCAGGCATCAACCCAGTTTAGATATTATCCGTAAAATGCTTCTCGTATTTCCGGATATAAACCCTGATTGGTTGATCAATGGCACAGGGAACATGTTGCGAAGTAGTACTCCGACCCATGGTGTCACATCTGACGAAAAAACAACGTCACCTCCTACTCCATTAAAAAAAATAGTTGAGTTGAATCTCTTTGCTGAAGAAACTCATTTGGAGGAAAAAGAGGTTACACTATTTCCTCAAATAGAAACAGAAAGTGCTACAGAACTTGAAGAGACTCAATTAATAGAAAAACCGATAAAGCGAATCGAAAATAACGCTTCAGAAAAAAATATTCCCGCACCAATATCGGAAGCAAAACCAATATTCAATTCTCAGGAGGTGAAAAAAGTAGAAAAAATAGTTTTTTTCTTTGATAATCAGACTTTTGAAGTATATTTTCCGCAAAAATAAACAGATAAAAAAAAATTACGTTTTACAATTTCCATTCAAAAAATAAGATAAAACGTAATAAGTATGTAGAGATGGTTATGCTATAATCTTAATAATAGATAAACGCTCTTTTCCTCACCAAAATTTGTCCATTAATTTTGTGTTGTTCCTCTTCCATCCAATTTTTATCTTTGTCGTGATTAGAATAGAAACGTTCTTCTTTTAGGTGATGTAATCGATCTTCGTAAGTTACTTTGATGAGATTCCCTTGATCATCGTACTGAGTATAGGTATATTCTATCAGTTTTTTGGGAGCTTGAAAGACTCTTCTATTTACTTCATCACCATAGTTATCGTACTCCATATCAGCATATTTAAACAATTTATGGTCAGGGTCGTACTCTTCACTTTTGACTACTAATCCTTTATCATTATAATAAATTTTATTATAAAGCGAAAAATCAGTAAAATGACGATTCATTGAAATCACATTCCCTACTCCATCGGTCTCAAAATCAATATAAAAAGAGACAGAATCGTGATCATAATGTTTTTCACTTACAATATAGCCATTCATATCATATTCATAATCACATCGACTCAACAAGTTGCCTAAGGAATCCGTTTCTATCCAACTTTTTTCTTTAGCATTGCTCAGATAATCAATGGTTTTTATGGATACAATCCTATCTAATGGATTGCAAGATACTATTTTAAGTAAAAACCCATCAGCACTATAATGTTGTGTTAAAGAGGATAATTTTGTAAGTATCTCCATAGAATCTATAATCTCTTTTAGATAGACGGTGGTGGTCATCTCTTTTACATTTCCAAAAATCCGATTACGTTGCAAGTGATTTTTTTGATAGTCGGGGATGATGACGATCTCTTTTTTTTTAGAATTACAGCTAAAAAAAACGGAGCACAATATTAATAACAATAAATTATATCTAAGATTCATCTTAAAATAGATTGTCAATGAGGTGATCATCAGCCAAATTGGGGAGCGTAACTTTCAGATTTGGGTTTTTGTTCATAGCTCTTTTAATAGCGAACATAGCACCCTCATTTCGTGCCCAAGAACGTCTTGAGATACCGTTATTTACATCCCAAAAAAGCATATTATTTAATCTTCTGTCGGCATCAGCAGTGCCATCGAGCAGCATACCAAAGCCACCGTTAATGACTTCTCCCCAACCGACGCCACCTCCGTTATGAATAGAGACCCAAGTAGCCCCTCTAAAGGAATCACCGATAACATTTTGAATTGCCATATCAGCAGTAAAAGACGAACCATCGTAAATATTAGAAGTTTCTCTAAATGGGGAATCAGTACCTGAGACATCATGATGGTCTCTACCTAAGACCACTGGAGCTGATAACTTCTTCTCTTTTACGGCTTTATTAAATGCTTTAGCTATCTGAATACGACCTTGTTCATCGGCATACAAAATGCGGGCTTGCGAACCTACCACTAAATTATTCTTTTTAGCACCTTCAATCCATTTGATATTATCCTTCATCTGTTGTTGAATCTCAGGTGGGGATACTTTAATCAACTGTTCTAATATGTCGATTGCCAAGTGGTCTGTAATTTCGAGGTCTTCTTCTTTTCCTGAAGTACAAACCCAGCGGAACGGACCAAAGCCATAATCGAAGCAGATAGGTCCCATAATATCTTGTACATAAGAAGGATAAATAAATGCACCATCGGGTTTAGTAACTGCCGCCCCTGCCCTACTCGCTTCCAATAAAAAGGCATTACCATAGTCGAAGAAGTACATTCCTTGCTGAGCCAATTTATTGATGGCATTGATCTGACGACAAAGGCTTTCGTGAACAGCTTTTTTAAATGTTTCGGGTTCATAAGCCATCAAGTGTTGTGATTCTGCAAAAGAGAATCCCACAGGATAATAACCTCCTGCCCAAGGATTATGGAGTGAAGTCTGGTCAGATCCAAGGTCAACTTGAATATCATTTTCTACACAATATTCCCATAGATCAACGATATTGCCGAGATATGCGAATGACTTTACCTGATGATTTTCCCGTGCTTCATTCGCTTTACGCATCAGTGTATCAAGATTATCATCAATTTCATCTACCCAACCCTGTTCATACCGTTTGATTGCTGCCTTAGGATTTATTTCGGCAGTAATAGAAATACAGCCGGCGATGTTGGCTGCTTTAGGTTGTGCTCCCGACATGCCGCCTAATCCTGAAGTGATGAATAATTTACCCTCAAGAGACCCCCCAATTTTACGTCCTGCATTGAGTACAGTGATGGTAGTGCCATGTACAATTCCTTGAGGTCCAATATACATGTACGAACCGGCGGTCATTTGTCCGTATTGACTAACTCCCATAGCATTAAATTTCTCCCAATGGTCAGGGGAAGAGTAATTAGGAATAACCATACCATTAGTAAGCACAACTCTGGGGGCATCTTTATGAGAAGGGAAAAGTCCCATCGGATGACCTGAATACATGACTAAAGTCTGTTCATCGGTCATTTGCGACAGATATTGCATGGTGAGACGATACTGCACCCAATTTTGAAATACGGCACCATTGCCACCGTAAGTAATCAGTTCATGAGGATGTTGCGCCACTGCAGGATCTAAATTATTCTGAATCATCAACATAATTGCGGCTGCTTGTTGAGATTTTGCCGGATATTGGTCTATAGGGCGAGCATACATATTATAATCAGGGCGAAAACGATACATGTATATTCTTCCATAATCTTGAAGTTCTTTAACAAACTCCGGAGCTAATTCGGCATGAAATTTGGGATTAAAGTAACGTAGTGCATTACGCAAAGCCAATTTTTTCTCTTCTTTAGTCAAGATATTTTTTCTTTTGGGTGCATGATTAGCAGCGGCATCGTAATTTTTAGATTTAGGTAATATCTCAGGAATACCATTTATAATGTCTTGCTGAAATTCTTGTAAAGTCATCTATTTGCATTTTAAGTTAAACTGTAATTATCTAATAATCAAAACTATCTTCTATCTAAGAGTTTAAAATAGCGTCTAATTTCAGAAATCATGCGTTCATAACTTCCAAAATCTATATTTTTAGGTTTTTCGCCCGATTTTAGCATGACCATGCCGGCGATTCTTCCGTTTGTATAGGGAGAAATATCAACACTATCAAGTACATTGAGCATATAATCTGTAATTTTCACATTTTTATAACCGCCATATATTTCCTGAAATATCACCCCTTTTTCCTCGCAATAGGATTCCAACATCATCACATTTTCGTCCCACTCTTCCGGTTTTAGATTTTGGTCATAATAGAAAATAACGGCTTGATAGTCAATACCAGACAATTGAGTTGTCAGTTCAAATCTGTCCATTTCATTAATGATATAGACTTCAACGATAGATTTAGAACGTTGGAAATCAGAAATATTAACTAATGAATCTCGTGTAGGCGCTATTGATTTTATCCATTCATACTCTTTTTGCACCATAAATGAACCATCAGCATCACGGTGTGTCGTCCAAATTTCAGTTTCTAAAATATCTTGATCTTGTACCGACAAATTGACTGCCACCGGAAGAATATCAAGAATACGTTGTGTCCCCATACCGGAAGTCATGACTAAGTACATCCACTCTCGGTTTTGCGATTGAACCAACCACAATTCACGTCCTTCAGGTCTATATTCAACACAAACCACACCCCACTCTTGTGGCAAATCTATATGAACTGAGATGTGTTGACCATTAAAATCTAAGGCTCTATGGATAAAATCTCTCAGAAAATCATTGGTTATAGGGTATAATGTGCCGTTGTCGGCAAGATCCGTTTTTAATTCATCAGGAATGATTGCAATAGGATATTCTACCGGTTCAGGCAACATATTTTCCTGAACATTTTTATTCTTAGAATGGCATCCTGCAAAAAAAAATGTAATGATAATCGAAAGAAGAGCAAAAAAAGTATAAATACGTTTCATAAAAAAAAATTAGTTTAAAGGAAGTACAACAGCAATTAGTTTATTTTTTCAATATTTACAAAAAAGCAGATTGCAAAGATAGTAAAAATAAATCAATTTACGAAATCAGCGACTTTGAGTACATTGATATGTTGAGGCAGTAGCGAGATGGAATAGTTGCCTTGTTTCAGCATTTCGCCTTCTACTTCACCCAATACGGGCTCAGTAGCAATAATATCTAATTTATCCGTTTGATAGACATCTATTTCTCTCAATTTCAAATGTTTCCCTGAAAACAAGTTAGCCATATTTGCAATGATTTTTAATTTATTGATTTTACGGATCACTACTACATCAAAGATGCCATCGAAAGGATTAGCAGCAGGCACTTGTTTCATTCCATTTCCGTTATATTTGCATAACCCGACAGCAATACTAAAAACGTTACTTTTGATATCAAAGTTCGTGGCTGCGAATTCCATTTGTTGGGCTTTATGAGAAAATAGGGCTTTAAGAATGGACAGTACATAAACGGCACCCGTAAAGTACTTATACTTATTACCTTTCATCACATTAATAACAGCCGCATCAAAACCAAAGCCTGCAATATTTATAAAATGACGTTTATCGATCACTGTGTTTTCTGACACTGATTCTACCATTCCTACATCATGTGAAATAAAATTGCCTTTCGTAAAATCTGAGATCCATTTATCAAATTTATTGGAATATTGATGAGTTCGTGCCCAATCATTGCCGGTTCCCACCGGAACAGAAACTAAAAAGACCTCTTTAGTATCTATCGCTGAGCTACATATACCGTTAACAATTTCGTTAACAGTACCATCACCACCAAAAACCATAAAATGACGGAATCCTTGTAAACATAATGAATTGGCAATTTCTTTGCCTGCATTTTCCTTATTAGCGATGTATGGGGTAAAATGAATTTCATTTTTTTCTAAGATCAAAGAAAAATCTTTCCACAATTTTTCGCTTTTCCCTGCTAAAGCATTTGGGTTAATAATCACACACCAATGATTGCTTTTGCTATCAATATAGTTTTCTACCATGCACTTTCGTTTATTAAAATACTCTTTATAAATTGTTTACACAAAAAAAAGAGGGATTAATTTTAAATTATTTTACAGTCAAAAAAAGTAAATATACATTTGACTAAATTAAGGCGCAAAATTAATATAAAAAATAATATCTTTTCATTGTTTTAAATAAAATAATATTTGCTTTTTTGAGAAAAAAAGGAGAAGAAAAAACAAAAAAAAATTACACAATTTTTTAAAATGGATATAAACGAAAAATATTGTATCTTTGTGTCGTAAATCAGTATTCTATTGGCACAAATGATAAAATAGTAGATATGATAGTCGAATTAAAAAATATACATAAAAAATTTGGCAAACAAGAGGTGCTCAATGGCATAGACCTAGAGTTGCAGGAAGGCACCATCTGCGGGCTTCTGGGTCCAAGTGGCTGCGGGAAAACTACTCTCGTTAATATCATCGTAGGCACTAATAGTGCTAATAGCGGCACAGCTGTCGTTCTCGGAGAACAATTCCCATTTACCGAAATTAGAAAGCAGATTGGCTTTATGCCCCAAACAGAAGCACTTTATCTTGACCTTACGGCACAAGAAAATCTGCGTTTTTTTGGCTCTTTGTACGGCTTATCTAATACGGAAATAAGTGCAAATATCCCCAGAGTGCTATCATTAGTGCGCCTTGATGATCAAAAACGAAAAACCGTTAACCTCTTTTCCGGCGGTATGAAACGACGCCTATCGCTCGCTATTGCACTGATTCACAACCCTAAACTTCTCGTGCTCGATGAACCAACCGTAGGACTTGACCCCGAACATCGACTAAAGCTGTGGAAAGCCTTCCGCCTGCTCGCCAACGAAGGAAAATGTTTACTGATTACTACACACGTCATGGACGAAGCTGCCTCTTGCGACACTATAGTGATGCTCCGCAATGGCAAAATTATCTCTCACGGAAAGCCTTCTCTGCTGATGCAAGAAACAAATACCGGTACGCTTGAGGAGGCGTTTTTGAAGTATGAGATAGAAGTTGAAAACTAAGCTCAATCACTAATCACTAATAAAAATGAACAATATAATAGCATTAACCCAAAGAATTTTGCAACAATTTAGGCACGATCCTCGCACTATTGCTTTGTTTATGATTGCTCCCATCGTAGCTTTATGGCTCTTCTCGGCCATTCTGGGTACTCCAAATTACAAACCTACTTTAGTCGCGATTGCCTTGCCTGAGACAGTCGTTAAAGCCCTACAACAACAAGATGCCGTCGTTGACAACTATACTGCCAGCGATACAGATACTTGCCTTCTAATGCTAAAAAATGGAACCATAGATGCCATTCTGGAAGTGTATAAAGACACCTTATTAGTAAAAGTTGAAGGGGCTGATGCTTCGCGTACTACCGCCATCATGGGAGTAGTGCAAAATGCGTTAAATACCGTTCTAAATGCCGAAAAAGAATATTTAAAAAAACAAATGAATGAAACCCATGGTACTATTATGAAGGCAAAAATGATGGGCATGCAAATTCCTGAAATGCCAAATGCTATCTCTGAAGTTAGTATGGATTATTTGCAGGGCAGTAAAGATTGGACTATTTTTGATTTTTTTGGACCCATTTTTATTGGCATTTTTATTTTTGTATTTGTTTTTATCACCTCCGGCATCTCTTTAGTAACAGAGCGTACCGGTGGTACTATGGAGCGACTATTAGTATCTCCAATCAAATCATGGCAAATCGTGGGTGGGTACTCGCTCGGATTTGGGGTTATCTCTCTGATACAAGCAGGCGTAGTGCTATTGGCAAGTATTTATCTCATTGGGTTCCCATGTGTCGGCAATTTCTCTTTAGTTATTCTTATCACTTTTTCTATGGCACTCGTGTCGCTCACACTCGGATTATTAGTATCAGCCCTTGCAAAGACCGCTTTTCAGGTGATACAACTCATGATCGTGCTGGTAGTGCCACAAGTGCTCCTATCGGGCATCTTTGACCTGTCGCAATCCCCTACTTGGTTACAAGTGGTGTCAGACTGTTTTCCCATTAGTTACGGCGCAAGTGCACTACGTGATGTCATGTTACGAGGCAACGGCTTTTCAACCATATTCCCTAATCTCGCTGTTTTATGGGCTTTTATCATCGTATTTGCGGTTCTGGCTTCTGTGAGTTTTGAGATTAGGAGAAGGAGTTAAAAATTAAAATTAGATCATAATATGGAAACATTAATTACAGGGACTAAAAAAAGTAAGATATATACTGATTCAGTAAAGATACGTTATCAAGTATTTGTTGAGGAACAGAAAGTGCCTATTTCATTAGAAATTGATGAAAATGAAGGTTTTTGTATCTATTTTGTGATGTATGATGATGATAAAGTTGCAGTAGCAACGGCAAGATTATTACCAAACGACAGGCAAAGCAACACCGTAACGTTGCAGCGCATGGCAGTCCTAAAGGAGTATCGCGGACTTGGATATGGTCGTCAAATGATAGAAATTGTTGAGAAACACATCAAGGAACAGCATTTTTCTAAAATAATCCTTCATGCTCAACTCTCTGCAAAAGCTTTTTATATTAAAATGAGGTATGTCCCTTATGGTGCTGAATTTGAAGAAGCCGGACTTAGGCACATCTGCATGAGAAAATGGATCCTTTAACGTTTATTAGGTATTTTATTATGTCTTTGCACTCTCATTTTAACGATGGGGTGATGAATATGATAAAGAACAGAAGAACAGAACATTCGTCTCCGTTTCCGCCTATTTTTTTACATCAAAAATGCGCATTCTAATATCCATTTTTTTTTGTAACTTTGCAACCCAATATTTATACAAGTAAATTATCACAATATCAATAAAATAATGAAAAGAGATTCGCAAATTTTTGACTTAATTCAGGCAGAGTGTCAACGCCAAACATCAGGCATCGAACTTATTGCTTCTGAGAATTTTGTTAGCAACTCCGTTATGGAGGCTATGGGTTCCGTTTTGACTAATAAATACGCTGAAGGATATCCGGGCAAAAGATATTATGGAGGTTGCCAAATTGTTGACCAGACAGAAAGTATCGCCATAGAAAGGATAAAAACGCTTTTTGGTGCCGAATGGGCAAATGTACAACCCCATTCAGGCGCACAAGCCAATATGGCTGTTCTACTTACCTGCCTTAAACCGAGAGATGTTTTTATGGGATTAGACCTTGCTCATGGTGGACACCTTTCTCACGGTTCACCGGTCAATTCATCAGGAATACTCTATAAACCGGTAGCTTATTCTGTAGAAGAAGCAACAGGCACTATAAATTATGACAAAATGGAAGAGGTTGCCCTCCGCGAAAGACCTAAATTGATTATTGGAGGTGCTTCTGCTTACTCCAGAGATTGGGATTGGAAAAGGATGCGCGAAATTGCAGATAAAATCAATGCTATCCTGATGGGCGATATTTCTCATCCTGCCGGCTTAATTGCTCGTGGTTTGCTCAATAATGCCGTTCAATATTGCCATATCATTACGACTACTACTCATAAAACCTTACGTGGTCCAAGAGGTGGATTGATCCTCATGGGCAAAGATTTTGAAAATCCTTGGGGATTGACTACTCCTAAAGGAGAAATTAAAAAAATGTCGCAACTCCTTGACAGTGCCGTTTTTCCGGGCATTCAAGGGGGACCGTTAGAACACGTTATAGCAGCTAAAGCAGTGGCTTTCGGAGAAGCTCTGAGCGACGATTACCTAAATTATATTACTCAAGTGAAGAAAAATGCGCAAGTGATGTCCCAAACTTTCGTAGATTTAGGTTACAAAGTCATTAGTGGTGGAACCGATAATCATTTGATGTTGATAGATTTAAGACAAAAATTCCCTAACCTTACCGGAAAATTAGCCGAAAACACATTAGTCCAAGCAGATATTACGATCAATAAGAACATGGTTCCTTTTGACAGTCGTACTCCATTCACTACTTCAGGTATTCGCGTGGGCACTCCGGCAATCACAACCAGAGGATTAAAAGAAAATGATATGCATCTCATCGTTGAATTACTTGATGATGTACTTTCACATATTGACGATACTAATACTATCGAAAAGGTGAAAAAGAAAGTCAATCAGATGATGTCAACAAGAAAGTTATTTGCTTGGTAACATATTAATTAACAGAAAAATAATGACAGATTACGAATTAAAAAATAAAATTGTTGATATCTCATTAGCAGAATGGGGAAAAAAAGATATTGAAGTCTCTTCAAAAGAGATGCCGGGGTTGATGGCTATCAGAGAGAAATATGCTGATAGTAAACCGTTGAAGGGTGTCCGTATTTCAGGGTCTCTACACATGACCGTACAGACTGCTGTGCTCATAGAAACTTTAGTAGCTCTGGGAGCAGATGTAAGATGGTGTAGTTGTAATATTTTTTCCACTCAAGACCATGCTGCTGCTGCTATTGCCGCTTCAGGAGTCCCAGTATTTGCATGGAAAGGAGAGTCTTTGGAAGAGTACTGGTGGTGTACTAATCAGGCTTTGGCTTTTCCGGGAGGATTAGGACCACAATTGATCGTGGACGATGGAGGCGATGCTACCCTCTTGATTCATACCGGTTTTAAAGCCGAGAATGATGCAACTGTTTTAGATAAAACTCCTGACAGTGAAGAAGAAAAGATCATTTTGGATACTCTAAAGAAAATCCTTGCCGAAGATCCACAG
>JAITTF010000221.1 GCA_031287215.1 Bacteroidales bacterium | reverse complement strand
ATATTCATGCCATTTATCAAAATGAAAAAGCTATTTTTGATATAAAATCTGGTGAAAAGATAGAAGGAGCGCTTCCCAGTGATAAAGAAAAATTGGTTTCCGCATGGATAGTTTTACATAAAGATGAGCTTTTAGCCGATTGGGAATTAGCGCAAAATGGCGAACTTCCGTATAACATTGATCCATTAAGATAAAAGGGTATAAAAATGTATTTATCTGTAAGTAAAGTTCAACCGTTAAACGATTATAAACTGGAACTTACATTTGAGAATAATGAAACAAAAATATTTGATGTAAAGCCGTATTTGGATACCGGATTATTTAAGACATTAAAGGATGAAAATTTCTTTAAAAGAGTAAAGGTTTCTTATGATACAATAGAATGGCCAAATGGAATAGATTTAGATCCAGAAATATTATACGAAAAAAGTGAAATGCCGAATAAAGATATATTGTAAGAATAAAAATCTGGACGTATTCAAAAGGGACACTCAAGAACCCGCTCACCGGTTCGCGGGGGAGATCCTTGGCGGTGTCAAAAGTCATAAAAAATTGAAATTTTGCTATTGACACCCTTGTTAAAGTATATTACACTATAATCATGTTAAGAATTTACTTGGAAACTACTGTTTTTAACCGATATTTTGACGAAAATCGGGAATATATTGCTGAAACCAAAGAACTATTTGAAAATATTAAGAATAAAGGTTTAGATGCGTATACCTCTACCTATGTTATTGAGGAACTCGATAAGGCTGCAGAGCCAAAACGTGGAATGATGCTAAATTTAATACCAGAATATGGGATTAGTGTTTTGGAAATTGACAAAAAAGCAATTGACTTGGCGGACGTTTATATTGAAATGGGAATAATTCCTATGAAATTTAGAATGGATGGTATACATATTGCAATGGCTTCAATAAATGAGATGGATTGTATTATAAGTTTAAATTTTCACCATATAAATAAATTAAAAACAAAAATGGCCACGGAAATTATTAATCGAATGAATGGGTATGGTAATGCGTTCATTTGTACGCCAATGGAGGTTTTTGATTATGAATAATTTTGAAGACGAACTGGATAAAATAAGAGTACAATTGTATGAGGAGACAAAAAACATGGATAAAGCCTCATTGGTAAAAACAGTTAATGCAAATGCTAAGAAGATTGCAGATGAATTTGGTATTAAAATTATACATAATAATATCAAAGAAAAATTAACAGAAAAAATCATATACTAAAATAATAGAACGCCCAACATCCTTGTTGGGCGCTTCGTAGCAGATTTTTACTTCGCATAACATACGCTATACGCTGCGCCGCAGTAGCGGCTTGGCCTACGAAAAAACGCAGTCGGCCTACGGCCTTTATGCGTTTTTTCTCCGGCACATTTTTGCAAGCCCTGGAACGCTTCGCGTTCCTTTATCGGGCTTGCAAAAACGTCATATACAGCCGGAACGTTATGCGAAATTGGGTTTTGAAATTGTTGACAATAATAAAACATTATGATATATTGGCAATGGAGGATAAAATGAACCTTAAAGTAATAACTTGGAATATGAATTATTGGCAAAGAAGTGAATCTCAAAGGGCTAAGGCATGGGATTTTTTGAATAGCCTAAATGTTGACATAGCAATACTACAGGAAACAAAACCATATTTCAACTGTATGAATAATCATTATGTATTTTCTCAAAAATTTCCTGTAAAAGATAGTTGGGGATCAGCAATTATTACAAAAAATTATAATTCATACAAACATTCATTTTTAAGTACTTATGTAGGTTCGGAAGGACTAATGTGTTATGATTTTGAAATAGAAAAAAATAACATTGTAACAATAATAAATTGTTATGGAAAAATAGATTTTAATGGAGAAAGTACCACAACAATGCATCATATGCTTTCTGATATAACGCCTATTGTTTGGGGTAAACCAAAGAATTTAATAATAATGGCTGGTGATTTAAATTCTACAGTTCAATGGGATGAAATTTACAAAAATAAAAACACATCATATAAATTAGTATTTGACCGTATTGAGGATATGGGTTTAATAAATTGTACAATGAAACAATTTGGTGAACATAGACAGACTTTTGTAAGGGAAAATACATTTCCTTATCAAGATGATTGGGTGTTTATTAAAGGGGAAAAGAATACATGGGATGTTAAAATACTCAACGATAAAGAAATATTGGATTATAGTGATCATTATCCAATAGAATTGAATATTGAAATATGAAAAGCAAAACCCAACTTCGCATAACATACAGTTTACGCTGCGCCGCAGTAGCGGCTTGGCCTCCGAAAAAACGCAGTCGGCCTACGGCCTTTGTCGTTGATAGCCCTATTGGTAAAATTAAGGGGAATGGAGCATTTATTATAAAAGGTACTATCCCCACAACCACATCAAAAATTGATTCAACAAGTAAATATGATAAAACCGTTGGGGATTATTAATTTAGTGAAATGGGAGAAAAAGCTAATCTATCGGTAATTTTTGGATTTGAAATTTAAAAAGATAGTAAAACGGAATTAAAGTTTATCCCATATAATTATACAGAACAATATATTATCGGAGAAATATGGTTATTGACTTAGTTCCAGAATATATTTTCTCATATTTTTATACGTTTTAAACTACTACATAATATATGCAAATAACTATAACATAATATCACTTATGTTATACTTTTTATGGCCCACCAAAAGTTCAAATTTTTATATTTCATAGTAAAATTATGGATTTTAGGAAGATTTTTATGGATGAAAATGACAATGTGGTGGTTCTTCTAAAAGTAGAGGTAGATACCAAAATACAGATATTGGCCGATGTT
>JAITTF010000217.1 GCA_031287215.1 Bacteroidales bacterium | reverse complement strand
AAAAAATGCAAAAATATTTTGCAAACATATTGACAAAAGCTCAAATATCTAGTAGTTTCATAAAATAGGCGATAAAAACAGTCTTATTAGGACTATTAAATAGTTCTTACGCTGTTTTTTCGGTTGTAGAAGAAATGGGCGGTGGTGAAATAAGTCGGGTGAGGACTTTAAGCGCATTTTAGGGGGTTTTTATGCTCTTGAAAAACGATTTTGTGAAAAAAGAACAATTGGTGATTTATCTCATGCTGTTTTTAAATTCGCTTTTATTTCAAAGTTGTGTTTCTTTAACACCCGAAGAAAAAAATGTAAAGATGTATTCAAAAGAAATAAAAAACAATCCCCAAAACATTTCAGCTTTTTACAATAGAGCTCAAGCCTATTATAATAGTAAAAATTATGAAAATGCTCTCGCTGATTTTTCAACAGTATTAGAAATGGATGAAAATTTCACAAAAGCAGCAGAGTGTAACACATACATTGGAATGATCCAGATGCAAGCACAAGATTATACAAATGCAGAATTTTCTTTCAGAGAGGCGATTGAAATCGATCCAAATTTGTATTTGGCAAATGCAAATTTTGGAAAACTATTTCAAGATAAAGGTGATTATGATAGTGCTGAAAAATACTATGATATTGCTTTAGCATCATCTCCAAACGATAAATGGGTATTAGAAAAAAAAGGTGAAATTGATAATTTGCGACGAATTGAAAAAGAAAACAAAGAAAGAGAAGAAAGACTCAAGGAAGAAGCACGAATAAGAGACGAAAGACGTAAGGAGGAAGCACGAATAAAATTGGAAAATGATACAAAATTAGCAAAACGATTAGGTTTCAAATCTGCAAATGAATTTTATTCTATTCCTGAGATAACGGTATCTCAAATTATGCGTGATTATGCCGCTAATGAAATGGGTGCGGAAAGAAAATATGTAGGTAAAATATTCAAAGTTGTCGGAACAGTATATGAAATTCGTCGCTCACGAATATCAAATGCACCTTTAGTAACGCTAGAGGGAAGCGATAATTTTCTTCTTGATTTTGCTTGCTATTTTGGCGAAGGTGA
This sequence comes from Bacteroidales bacterium, assembly GCA_031287215.1. Classification (GTDB taxonomy): domain Bacteria; phylum Bacteroidota; class Bacteroidia; order Bacteroidales; family WCHB1-69; genus JAGVVH01. The sequence continues at coordinate 2,542 of JAITTF010000217.1, read as the reverse complement.
TTTAGATTTAATCAGTTCGTTGCGTTCGGGACAGCGAATTAAATTAATTGGAACAATAGCCGGCAAATTTAGTTTGAAGAATATTGTGTATATTGAGAATTAGAAACAGTAGAAGGTTTGACGATAGAGAGATTAAACAGTTTTAAGGAGTTGCCATGAAAAAAGTCTTTATTCTTGGTATTTACTTTGTTACTTTAATGGGTTCTTTATCCTTTGCTCAATCTAGTTTCCAGATACGCTCATTGGGTCTTCTGGCGAACGAGTGTGTAGAACAGATGGACAAAAGCGCATTTGATAGACAACGAATATTAACGAGTTTAGATTATTATGCAAAAAATAATTCAGACTATCCGGCAGAAATAGTAAGAAATTATATTGGAACCGGGAATTATGAAATATGGCTCAGCTATGGCAGTGTTCTTGGTGAAGATGTATTGGATTTTCTCATGTTCATGCATTTTACTAGTATAAAAATTGGCACTTTATGTGATGTAAAAACAGGCACACTCGACGCAGTGCAAGATAAGTTTATGATAGTATATAATCAAATGAAACAACAACTGTAAGGAGATTTTTTATGCAGCAATTAATGGAAATCGGTTTTGAAAAAGTTGGTCAGTGGGCTCTAAATGGAAACAACATTGATTTTTCTTTAGTAAAGCATGCACACAATAATAATATTTTGTATGCATTTATTGAGAATAATTCAATAATGTATGTCGGTAAATCAACGAAAACGCTTTATGAACGAATGAGCCAATATAAAAATCCGGGCAATACTCAGCGTACAAACTTAAGAAACAATGCAGAAATCAAAAAATTACTTTCCAATGGAAAAAAAGTTGAAATTTATGCATTTGTCGATGATGGTTCGTTTCATTATGGTCCATTTTCGGTAAATTTATCAGCCGGGCTTGAGGATAGCATAATCAAGGCAAAACAACCGCTATGGAATATCATGAAATGAGACAGAAATTGCTCTATTCAGGGGCACACTAAATGAATGCACGTTTGAGGAGCAAACTAGGCTTGGCATCCTGAAATTTCTAGCGCAACCTGATAGAATAAAACAAGGGGGTATTAATGCAAAATATTGAAAACTTACTCAAATTATACGAAAACTTACACGCACTAAATAAACCTCTTGCAGAATTATTGTCTGATGTATTGCCTTCCTTGTCGGTAAATAATTGGTGGAAAGATTGCGTGATTAATAAACTAGAAGAACAAGATGTAAAATTGATAAATCGAAAAAGACTAACAAAACTGGACGAATTAGATATTGGTATTTTATTAAAAATACTGATAAATAATTGGTATACTCTAGCAAACATGTATAATACTAAATTTAATACTAAAAAAGCAAAATTAACACGAGAAATACGCGATATTCGTAATTTTACAGCTCACCCGAATGAAACCGAAGTTTCATCAGCAGATTTTATAACATATTTTGAGCGATTGCAAAAATTTGCAGAATTTATAGGAACAGATATAAATTACTCTGTAGAAATGCTGTATAAAAACAATGACGCAAATGACTATGAGAAAAGAAACAAATTACTAGAACTCATAAAAAACAAGGTTTTAACTCCAGCAATAGACTCACAGAAATTGAATGCTGATATTAAAGAAAGTGTAAAAGATACATTAAACCATTTAGAGGGCTGGACTACTTCTAAAGAAATATATACATTCTTTTATTACGCATTAGACGCAAGAAGAGGAAAGCAAGTGTACAATGCGCTCAAGAATGCCGGATTAAACGCTTTTGAGGATATTATTGACGATTTTTTTAATATATATTGGGGAAAGGAATAAAAATGTTCGGTATGTGTCGACTACAAAGAACGGTATTCTCATTTTTTATACTGTTGCTAATACTATCGGCAACATTCTCTGCCCAAGAATTCCCCGTAAAAGCCACCCTTTCCCCTGACGGCACAACCATGCGTATCGGCGACAAAGACTACCGCATATACAATGCGTTTGACCCCATTGCGCCAAAAGGCGGAGAGCGAGTCATAGATTATGCCGGTGTGCTTGACTACTATATGTGGATACATAAAGCGCCAAACGGAGATTTTGCTGTATCAAGGATAGATAAAGACTTGAATATCTTTTATTACGACCAAGAGACTCAAAAATACGCAAGTCCGACGGGCGAAGTTATGGAAGAAAAGGGCTTGTAGGGGAAGGCTCACGAGCGAGTCGCGTTGGGGTTTGGGGCTTTGTCATTCTATTTGCACCAGCAATCCGGTTTGCGTTTAGACTTCGCCGTAGGTATAACCGAAAAAAAACAGCAGTTGCTGTCGCGCTACTGCGCGATAGGGCGAACGTGGCGGTTTACTAACCGCATCGTTCAACGGAGGCTGATGTCGCCGCGAAAGCGGCGGTAGAGGAGCGCTTACACTGACCGCCCAAGCAGGATAGCTAATACAAGAACGCGTGCTTGCAGGGCGGGCAGTGTTGCGGTAAAGTGAACTGCGCCCAAAACGTCCGCAGCCTCTGCGCGGTCGGAAACTTATGCGTCCGCCACGGA
>JAITTF010000332.1 GCA_031287215.1 Bacteroidales bacterium | reverse complement strand
CTCGACTAAAACGGGAATTGCTAATGCAACGATGGACTTATACACAAGTGTTGATTCTATTAGTGTTACATCAAAAGAAGTTGGTCAGGGAATTTATGTTAATAACAATAAAGTGCCTGTCAATGGTGTGGTAGTGTCAGTTTCTAATGACGATGTACGTATTACAACCCCAACAGGAATTTTGTCATTTGACAAAGCAACTTCAGTTTTATCAAATGCGGCAGGCTTTTTTGATCTAAACTTTACCAATACAGCAGGAAATTTAACAGTAACAGCTATTGATTTAAATACTAAAAATCTTGTATTAAAAGCAAGTGAAAATATTTTACAACAAGGAGCTGGGACTACCACGGCAAAAAACATTACATTGATAGCAGGTAAAGCAATTGGGACTTCTGTAGATCACTTAAATATTAATGCTGATTCTTTAAATGTTGCTGCAAATAATGGAGATATATATATTAACTCTATTAAAACAACCGCTTTAGCATTGATAGTAAAAGCAAAAGGAACGAGTTCTGATATTCATCTCATTCATGCGGGAGATCTTAATCTGTATGAAGCAAATTCAAAAGTAGGAGTTGTTACTCTTAATGCCACTGGAAATATTATTGGAATACCAGCTGTTGACATCGGTGCCATTATTGTTGCCCAAGGACTTGACATTACAGGTCAAAATATCACTATCCTAAATACGATTATAGAAGGTGATGTTGTTGTTACTGCAGATGGAGAGATCCAGATGGCTAATGTTGGTAATATTAATTTAATAGCTACTACCAATGGTAATGGAGATCTTTATGTTGATAATGACGGTAATGTTATTCTTCAAACTATTTCTGTAAGCGGTGGAACGCTACATGATGCGACTTTTGCTATTAATGGTACTCTTACCGGCGGTGGAGTTGTTTTGGGTTTAACAGACCATTTAATTTTAAATGCATCTTCAATTGGCGAAATGGCTAATGCTATCATAGTTAACACACATAACTTAGTAATTGAGTCGCTTGGAGATGTCTATCTTGAACAACAAGGTACTGATCCTATTTATATTCCTTCAGTTGTGGCGCGTGGAGATGTTTCTATAACGGCAGATCAAACAATTTGGCTTGGTTTGATTAATGCTGTAAATAGAAATGTCTATTTGACCTCCAGCGCAGATATTTTTGATTTTCCTGTAAACAATAATGATCTAAATGTAATTGCTAAATTTTTAAGTATTACAGCAGTCAATGCAGGAACGGAGACCGATCCTCTGGAATATAAAATTAATATAATTTCTACCAACATTTCCGGCGAGATGTTCTCTGATAATTTGGGACAAATGGCTTTAACGGAAAGTGTATTTACTAATAATAACTCAACAACCCTTAAATTGACTGCTTCAGGGTTTACCATTTTTGATAATGGTGGTGGTCATACTACGGTTGGCAATGATGGTTCTTTAGAACTTATCGCTAAAAATGGGAATATCATATTTCTTAATCCAAACGATGAATTAGAAGTAACAGGAGCAGGACATATAACATTTGATGCATCTGGCTGTAGTTTAGCCTCAGGTGAAAGTGGAATGACAGGGACGATTGTTAGCGGAAACCTTATTGTTGGTGGAGGTAATATTTCGCTAATTGCGTGTAACCACATTGGTATTCCGTCTTTATCTGCAAAAAATGTTCTTGTTCAGGCAAACAATGGTTTTATTATTGATTTTAATGGAGATCTAACAAATATTATGGCAGATAGCGTTTCGTTAATAGGAAAATCTGTAAACACAGGAACGCTTTCTGAAAACATGATAGACGCTAGTGGTGATAGAGCAATAAGATTTTTGAGGGCTTTAGAATTAAGTGATGATGTTGCTGCTTATGAGGCAATAGTAATTAGACTTACTACTGATAGGCTTACAGCATTCGGAACTTATAATGCAAATGTAGCACTTGAAGCTGCTAACAAAATTATTTTTGAAAACGCACAACAAAAATATGACGATGAGTCAACTGGTTTTGCTGCCGCTGAACTTGCTTTTCAAATAGCGAATGGAGTGGTTGCTGGTTTAGAATTACCCGTTGGTGGTGCTCAAGCAGTTCCGTTGGTTGGTGATGGTGGTGCTGCAACTGCTTTAGGTGTTGTAAAAATTCTGTTAGAAGCAGCTGATTTAGCAATGAAAATAGCGCAAATGGCTATGGAAGATGCTCAAGCTGCATTGGAAGAAGCCAGAGCCAAGTATTATGGAGCTATGGCTGCAACTAATACTTCTCTAACGATGTATAATAATTTAACTTCTGAATTTAATCAAGCAACTGATTTTCTCGCTAATTACAAGAATTTAAAAGTACAAGCAGATACTGCTTATTTTGCTGCTGTTCAGATTGACAGTCTCTTTAGAAAAGCATGGAGAGCTAAAAATCCTATTGGTACCTCTAATTCCCCTCTCGGCATAGACGCTACCGGCAATATTGACGCCGTTGCGATGAATCAAAGTAATATCTATATTACCGCTCCTGCTAACCTTCCTGCCGGACATATTACGGCTCAAGGTACAACTAAAGCAAGCCGTGTAGTGCTCATCGCTGATGCAGGTGCTATTACAATTTCCGATGCTATTACCAGTACAGGTAGTGTGGTGCTTTGTGTAAATGATAATATTACGAATCATCCACTTGCTTTAGGAACTCCTGTTGTCATTGCCGATAGCCTTATCGCTAAAGCGGTTAACCGTATTGGCTCTGAAACAGCTCAAATCGCTACTCAAATCAAACACCTCGCTGTGAATACAGAAAATGAGGTTATCTTTATCGATAATGCTTTGACTGACGACTTAAATATTGACAACATCCTCGTTAACGTATCTTGTCTTGGTGGAAATGTAATCGGTGCCAAAAAAACTGTTGGCGACACCGTCTCTATTACCACATTAGGCAATATGGTTATCAATGCTCCTGTAGCGGATGCTACTGGCGTTGTAATCCTTAACGCTTCCGGTACTATCACAGGTCTGGCTACAGTTACCCCTCAACACATCGCCGCTCAAAAACTCTTTGTCAATTGTGAAGATGGTATGGGTACCCTGGCTATGCCCATTACTACAAGAGTGGATACTATCCAAGAAGTAAATGTTACCAATGCACTTACCGGTGTCTATATCAACGAAGAAACTACTGCTACACTCGGAATTATTGGCGCTGCAGGTGCTAATGTCGTTCTGAATGCAGGTGATGAATTTATCGCAGAATGTGTTAACGCATCCGTAGTTACTGCTAAAAAATTGACAATTACTGCCACTGCAGGCATCGCAAACCAACAGGTTTGCGCAACCAATTGTAGTGGAAGTGCTCTGGGTGCCGCTATAGACTCTCTCTATGCTACTACAGATGCCGGTGATATCAACATCATCACAGATAATCTGCTCAGCGTATTTGTTGAGAAAGCTACTTCCGGTAACGGTAATGTTAGAATTCATAATGCTACCGGCGAACTGATCTTAGGTGAAATTGCAGCTACCGAAAACCTCGTTTTAGCAGGTTCAATTTTAACATCTATACAAATTATTTCTGCACCGAGTGTGATACTTGAAGGTCTCAACGGAATTGGAACCGCCACAGAACCTTTCCTCATCGATGCCGAACGCCTACAAGCACACGCTAGTGTAAATGACATCTTTATCAACAATAGCTCCGCAGATCTTACTTTAGGACCTCCTACAACTGCTGATTGTATGATGCCTGCTTCTACTGAAGGAATTGTGAATGCCGATGGTAATATCACTTTGGTTACTACCGGAGATTTGACTATTGAAGGTCTTACACAAACCCCTCAAGTACCTGACTATAACATAATCAACCTCACTGCAGGTGGATTTATCAATACTGATCCTGCTACCGGTGATTTAGTGGCAACTGCTCGTCTCAATGCTACCGCTTTCGGTTCTATTACTATTGGTGGTCATGTGGATTCTGCTAATGTTTTAGTTACCGGTGCCGGTGATATTGAAATTAACAACAATAGCCATGATATGGTATTAGTAGATAATTTTTATACTCCTAATGGTACTCTTCGCATTGGTAATGGAACTGCTATTATTGAAGTATTAGCTGATCTTAATTTGACCGGTTCTGCTATCATGATAGGAAACCCATACTTCAAATCACACATGAATACCTATAGAAATTCGTTTGACGTTGACGGAAATGCTACTTTTGGCAATTACGCAGAGTGGGTTGCTACCGTTGAAGAGAATGATCCTGATGGAAGAAACTTCATGTCCGTTAGTGGGGATGTGCTACTCGAACCTCGTTTTATCATCATCGCTGACCAATATGCCAACAAGACTTACAACATTATTGAAGTTGGCGGTACGGTTACCGGAGATTTAAGTGGTGCAATGCATGTATATGCATACAATCCTACTCTTCCGGTAGCAGACAGTATCTCCAGAACCTTAATCAGAGCTTATGGCTATAATACTTTTGCTTTCCAAGGTGCAAGTAAATGGATTACCATTCAATCGGTACATATCTGTGATACTGTCATTGATGTTGATGGCAATCGTTATGCAAGTGTAGGTATTGGTTCCAAATGTTGGACGAAGAGCAATATAACTGCCACCAAGTTCAATGATGGTCGTTCTGCTCCATATCATCTCTACTATTCCGAAACGTTTAATGATGACTCTTTAGCTAATTTAGCTATCTATGGTCGCTTGTACAATTGGGCAACTGCCTTAGACAATGCTACCAATTTCACCACTGACGTACAAGGTATATGCCCTGGAGGTTGGAGAGTTCCTAACTTAACCGATTTTGAAGAGTTGATTACTTACGGTGCCGACAGTCTAAGAAGTGTTGATTATTGGTTACAAGGTGGTAATGATTACTATGGATTCAGTGCTCTTCCTGCCGGTTACTATAATTATATCGCAGATAATAGCTACTACCTGTTAGGTGATACCTATTTCTGGATTGCAGCACCCAATACCACATCTATGGGCAAAGCTTGTCATCTATTTTTTGGATGTCCTGAAGCCTTTATCATAGATTTTGCTAAAGAGGATGGAGCAAGTGTCCGTTGCGTAAAAGTTGACCCACTTAGTTTTCCGTAATCTTTTATTTAATTTAATAATTGAGAAGAAGTTCGGTCTTAGGATCGGACTTCTTTTTTGTATGTTATTTGAATTAAAAATATATTAATAAATCTAAATGTGATATTATTGGGGCTGCAATAGCGGTTCACAAAATCCTGGGTACTGGATTATTAGAATCTGCTTACGAAGAGTGCTTGTATTACGAATTAAGAAAGAGAGGTTTATCTATTTCAAGGCAGGTATCTATACCTATCGTATATTAAGAGGTGCAATTAAATTGTGGCTATAGAATTGACATATTAGTTGAAAATAACGTAATTATTGAATTAAAGGCAGTAGATGCTTTGTCTCCGGTTCATGAGGCGCAAGTTTTAACCTACCTCAAATTTGCAAATAAAAAACTTGGTTTATTAATCAATTTTAATGTAACAAAACTTAAACGCTATGTGTATTAACAAACGAACATCCTATTTATCTCGATGCCTCCTCTGTGTAACCCTGTGTAATAAATAACAATAACGTATTTCATTTTTTTTTCCAATTCTAAAAAAAAATGTATCTTTGCATATTAAAATTAAAATAAGATATGCTAATGAAAAAGATTATTCACACCACCCATGCGCCGGTAGCCATAGGTCCTTATAGTCAAGCCGTAGAAAACAATAACATGTTGTTCATTTCCGGTCAAATTCCGGTTAATCCGGCTACCGCAAAAGTAGTAGAAGGACATATTACAGAACAAACAACTCAAGTGCTAAACAACATCGCAGCGATCCTGGAAACGGCAGGATATACTTTTGCCGACATCGTTAAAACTACCTGCCTGCTCAGCGACATGTCCAACTTTAAAGCCATGAACGAAGTCTATGCCTCCTATTTCAAGGAAAATCCACCCGCAAGAGCTGCCTTCGCAGTGAAAGAGCTTCCTCTCAACGTCCTCATCGAAATCGAAGCTATCGCCATAAAAACCATCTAACCCTACTACTAACTTCTTAATTTCTAAATTAAAAAAGTATGTCAATAAATGTAAAGAATGTATCCAAAGTTTACGGTGAGCAATACGCACTTCGGGATGTAAGTTTTGAGATTAATAAAGGAGAAATAGTCGGTTTTTTAGGTCCTAATGGTGCCGGAAAATCCACTATGATGAAGATTATTACCTGTTATATTCCCCCTACCAAAGGAGATGTTTCGGTTTGTGGGTTAGATATTTGGAATGATTCTTTAGCATTAAGAAAAAAAATAGGATACCTCTCAGAAGCCAATCCGCTGTACCATGATATGTATGTAGTGGAATTTCTGGAATTTATTGCCGGCATCCACTGCATAAAGAACAAAAAAGAACAGGTCAAAGAGATTATGCATGCCGTAAATTTAGAATCCGAACAGCATAAAAAGATAGGCATGCTCTCAAGAGGGTACAAACAGCGCGTAGGAGTAGCGCAAGCGTTGATTCATGATCCTGAAGTACTGATTTTAGACGAGCCTACTACCGGTTTAGACCCTAATCAATTGCGAGAAATGCGCGATCTGATCAAATCTTTTGGCAAAACCAAAACCATCATGCTCTCTACGCACATCATGCAAGAGGTAGAAGCCATCTGCAACCGCGTCATCATTATTAACAAAGGAGAACTCGTACTCGATGCCCATCTCAACGAAATGGAAGGTATCGCCTCCAAATTAGGTGCCGGCAATGCTAAAGGGTACGAAGGTATGGAAGAACTATTCCACCAATTGACACAGAAATAGGATTTATTAAACTTCTCATAAGAAGGTGCAATAGATCATTCTACTCCCCACTTTCCATACCGTAAAAAATGTAATTTTTAAGTGACGGAAACATTCCCCAAAAACCAAGCACTTTTTTAAGGAGTATTTTACCTTCCTTGCCCAAAAAAATCTCAGAAATTAGAGTGGACTCTCTCAAGAGCAACAATTTTAGATACTAAACTTAAGAAAAGGTCTTCAAAAGAAGACTGATGGTCATCACAGCAGCCATTTAGCATGGAACTATATTGTATTTTTGCTGTAAGAAAAATTGGGCATACAACACTGCTCACTAAGCACTATTCACTATATTACCCATTCATAGAAGCAAGAAAATCCTCATTAGTCTTAGTAAAGCGCATTTTATCTTTGATAAATTCCATCGCTTCTATGGAGTTCATATCCGCTAAATGGTTGCGTAGAACCCACAATCTTTGTAAAGTTTCAGGTGTTTGCAAAAGGTCATCTCTACGGGTGCTGGAGGCAATAATGTCCACGGCGGGATAAATTCTCTTATTAGATAATTTTCTATCTAATTGCAATTCCATATTGCCGGTACCTTTAAACTCTTCAAAAATAACTTCATCCATACGCGAGCCTGTTTCAATCAATGCAGTAGAAATGATTGTCAACGAGCCGCCGTTTTCAATATTACGTGCAGCACCGAAGAATCTCTTAGGTTTTTGAAGGGCATTTGCCTCTACACCGCCCGACAGTACCTTTCCTGAGGCTGGAGCAATCGTATTGAAGGCTCTCGCAAGACGGGTAATGGAATCCAATAGAATACAAACATCGTGCCCACATTCGACCATTCTTTTAGCTTTTTCTAAGACTACATTGGCAATTCTTACATGACGTTCTGCCGGCTCATCAAAAGTAGAGGAGATTACCTCTGCTCTGACACTGCGTTGCATGTCGGTAACCTCTTCAGGACGCTCGTCAATGAGCAAAATAATTAAGTATATTTCAGGATGATTGAAAGAAATGGCATTCGCAATTTCCTTAAGTAATACTGTTTTACCGGTTTTAGGTTGTGCCACAATGAGACCACGCTGCCCTTTGCCGATAGGAGCAAACAGGTCAATCACACGGGTACATATCGTTGCATCGGCATGTCCTGTGAGATTGATTTTTTCATTAGGAAACATGGGGGTAAGATAGTCAAAAGGAACTCTATCTCTGATCTCTATCGGGTCTCTACCGTTGATGGTCTCAATTTTGGTGAGAGGAAAATATTTCTCACCCTCTTTTGGGAGTCTAATGTATCCTGAGATGGTATCTCCATTTTTTAACCCAAAAAGTTTAATTTGAGAAAGAGAAACATATACATCATCTGGAGATGAAAGGTAGTTATAATCAGAAGAACGTAAAAAGCCACAGGTTTCATTAGTCATTTCTAACACCCCCTCCGCTAAAACAGAAGCGTTATATTGTGCTTTTTCTAGGATTTTCCACTGTCTATGTTCTAAAATCGTTCTTTCGGAAGGTTCTTTTTTCTCTTGACTTGGTTCCTGAGTATCGGTATAAGGCTGCTCTTCAGCAGGATTTTCTACAACGTTTTCTTGTGTTGCATCTGCTTGATTTTCTAAATTGTTTTTAGGTTTAAAATCTGCTTTTTTGTTGGTTGTTTTGGTTATTTGACCTGGAAGAGGTCTGTTTTTTAGATTCTTAGGGTTTGCTACCGGTTCGGTGCTCTGTTCTTTAACAAGAAACTCCCCCTCATTTTCCGATTCTGTTTCTATCTTTTCTTCAAAATTGCGCTCCATATTTTCATCTGTAATGTTGGCAACAAATACTGTTGCGCTTTCTTCTTCTACAAACTCCTCTACGTCATCATGATCCTCAAAGAAAGCGTCTTTATCTATTAAATCAGAAAAATCTTCATCATTAGGGTCCGCCGGAACGATAAAATCTTTAGGTTTCCTCTCTTTTTGAAGATTGACTGTTAAGTCCGAAGGATAGGGTTCGTATATCGGTGCTTTTTCAGTAAAAAAATCAGGATTGCTAAACAATGGCTTATTTTCTTCCAAAGTTACACTCTTTTTGGTGCGTTTTTTGGCGGAATTTGGAATAATTTTGTTTTCATTCGATGTGGCAATCGGGGAACTGCCGACATTAGAAATTCGTTTTCTTTTAGGCTTTGAAGAAGATTCTAACATATTGATAGTAAATGAATTAAATAAGTATTAATACTTAATAATAAATAAAATTTAAACTAAGGATTGTAGATGATTTTTTTTTAAAATTTTATCCGTTTTTCGATAAAATAATCGACCCACAAAAATACAATATTTTTTTTACATGGGACGTTTTTTTTTAATATCTTTGCAGACTGAAAATAGATGTTTATTTACAAGCATTTTTATATAGAAAAATAAAAATTAAATTACAATATCATGTTAGAGCTTTTTGTAAAATCTATCTTTGTTGACAATATGATTTTTGCCTACTTTTTAGGGATGTGTTCTTATTTGGCAGTTTCTAAAAATGTAAAAACCTCTTTTGGGTTAGGCATCGCCGTGATTGCGGTGTTAATCATCACCGTTCCGGTCAATTATTGGATTGATAATTATTTACTAAAAGAAGGTGCTTTAGTTTGGATTTCTGCTTCGTTGGCAGAAATAGACTTATCATTTTTATCTTTTATCATTTTTATAGGTGTGGTTGCCGGTATAGTCCAACTTTTAGAGATGATCGTAGAGAAATACGCGCCTGCTTTATACAATTCATTAGGTATTTTTCTGCCCCTTATCGCAGTCAATTGTGCCATTTTGGGAGCTTGTCTGTTCATGCAGGAGCGCAATTTTCCGACTGTAGGAGGTAGCTTTGTCTATGCTTTAGGTTCGGGAGTAGGTTGGATGTTTGCAATCGTAGCTTTTGCTGCGATACGTGAGAGATTACGTTACTCTCAAATACCAAAACCGCTACAAGGTCTTGGCATTTCATACATTATCACAGGGCTTATGGGCTTGGGCTTTTTAGCTTTTGGTGGATTATAGAAATATTACAAATAAACTGATAAATCAAGATGAATACAACTACAATAATTCTTGCTGTAATCGTTTTTTTGGTCATTATTTGGCTTTTAGTGGCTGTATTGATCATAGCGAGAAAGAAATTAGTGCAAGAAGGCACCGTAACATTGACCGTCAATGAAGAGCGTAAAATAGAGCATGAACGAGGATGCACCTTACTGCAAGCACTGAGTGATGATAAAATTTTCATGCCTTCGGCTTGTGGTGGCGGTGGTACTTGTGGCTGTTGTAAAGGGAAAGTGTTGAGCGGTGGTGGTTCGCTGTTGCCTACTGAAACTGCTCATATTGACCGTAAAATGGCGACTGAGAATTACCGTCTTTTTTGTCAGGTAAAAGTCAAAGAAGATATGGCAATTGAGATACCTGCAGAGGTCTTTGGCGTCAAAAAATGGGAATGTACCGTAGAATCAAACCACAATGTGGCTACCTATATCAAAGAGTTTGTTGTAAAACTTCCAAAAGGAGAGACTATTGATTTCAAATCCGGTGGTTATATTCAGATTGACGTACCTAAATGCACCGTTAATTATAAAAATATTGAGGTAGATGACGAATATCGTGCCGATTGGGAGCAACATGGTTTGTTTGATTTGGTCATGAAAAACAGTGAGCCTGGAACTCGCGCTTATTCTATGGCGAGTCATCCTTCTGAAAATGACCGTATTATGCTCAATGTGCGTATCGCTACGCCTCCTTTTGATAGAAAAAAAGGGGCTATGATGAAAGTAAATCCGGGCATCTGTTCTTCTTACATTTTCTCCTTAAAAACAGGTGATAAGGTCAATATTTCAGGTCCTTACGGAGAATTTTTCATTAAAGATACTCACAATGAGATGATGTTTATTGGGGGCGGTGCCGGCATGGCTCCTATGCGATCTCATGTTTTTGACCAGTTTAAAACACACCATACCGACCGTAAAGCTACTTTCTGGTATGGAGGTCGTTCCAAACGAGAACTGTTTTATATTGATGATTTTGAACAAATTGAGAAAGAAAACCCCAATTTTTCGTTTAATATAGCCCTTTCAGAACCTTTAGAAGAAGACCATTGGAGCGGTTATGTAGGGTTTATTCATCAAGTAATTTATGACCAATACCTCAAGAATTATTCCAATCCTGAAGATATTGAATATTATATCTGTGGACCTGGCTTAATGACGGAGGCAGTATTGAAGATGTTAGACAGCCTTGGCGTTCCAAAGAGTATGATTTTCTTTGACGATTTTGGGGCGTAAATTTGTTTTTTTTCGAGGTAAAACGTGTAAATAGGATTGTATCCTATTTTTTTTTGTCATTATAAGCAGGTTGCAAATTCTGACCTATTACAATTTATCATCTTCGTATTGTATTGCAATTTTTATTATAGAATCATAACAAACTTGTAGTTTTTTCCATGTAAGATTATCATTAATGAGCGACAAAAATCGTTTTTTTTACTAAAAAGAATGATTATAACGAATAAAATTAAGTCAAAAAATGTCTTTTTTCATCTTATTTTAGTATCATAATTCATAAAAACGAATATATATATTTTTTTTTCATATTGATAAATAGCATGTTAATAAAAAAAGTAAAAAAAAAGTGATTAGAGGGGTTGTATAATAAAAAAAGTTTTGTATTTTTGCAGTCCCAAAAACGAGGGATACAGAGTAGAACGGTAAAGAAGCAGGGACAAGTA
>JAITTF010000245.1 GCA_031287215.1 Bacteroidales bacterium | reverse complement strand
TTATTTGAGGGAATGTCCCTGACCGTGTTTCTGCCAATACTTGCAATCTGTCCAATAGATTATCATTTTTTAATATTTGAAAAAGAAAAATTGGGAGTATATTATCGTAAGCCCTAATAGCCATCAATTTTGTAGATGCTACATAATCCATAGCTTCAAAATCAACAAATGCAAACCGTTTATTTTTTGGGCGTATTTCACTATACAAAATATCGTTTCTCTTAAACCTTTTCTTAAACTGGCCTCGCAGATTTTTATTTTCAACATAATTATGATTCGTTACTTTGCCATCAAATACATCAGATGTATTTACTAAAATTATTTTGTCTTGTTTGAGTTTGTGCGTAATAGAAACTGATTCACAGACATCACCGAGGCGGACTTGGGGATAGTTAGTCATACATTGACCTCGGCAACTTCAAATCCTTTTGTCTGGGCTATAATTTCCAATTTTTCAAAGAGTTGAATAATTTTTGGCTTATCAGTTAAATCAAAATTGACTGGGAAAACAAGGATAATATTTGAAAAATCCCAGTCGCCTTGAATCAATCCGTTTTGAGTAATAAAAGCCGTTTTATGAATATTCTCATTAGTTATGTATAACATCGCATATAATACTTTTTTACTGATAATAGTATTATTCATTATTTCCCGTGAAACAATGATAGGGGTATAAGTATTCTTTAAGTTTTTTCGTATTATTTTTTTGGGTATATATCGGATAACTTTGTAGTCAATTGTCCGTATCTCAAAAAAATAGTTATCCCGTTTAATTTTTGACATAAAATCGAAGGGCGAATTACCCAAATAATACTCTGATATCTCTTCTGTATCGATTTTCACTGATGTATATGAATTTAATATGAGAGGACTTTTAAACTCAATTATTTTGTAGATATACTTTTTATCAACGATGATTGATATTTCTTTAATTATTTCATTTTTGTCCTTCTTGTTTGTCAAAATCAAATCACTAATTCGTTTCGCTGTAAGTTGATTCAATGAAGTTGAAAAAGAAACGGTTATTTTGTGAAAAAGTCTTTGCCAACTGAAATATATTGTAATATAAGTCAGTAAAAGAGTTGGCAAAAATTGTAGCGTAATATTACTGATTGTTTTCACTACCTCAAAGTTCATTCTTCAACCTTCACTCATTTTGAAAAATCCGAAACGGCTAAATAAGACTCACCTGTTTGGCCTGCATGTCTTTTCAACCTTAAAATAATATCTTTAAATTCCATTCCACCTGTGAGAAATAAAAACAAATGGCTTGCATCCATTAAGAGCAAGGTTGTTTTCTTACCAGAGGCTTGTGAAATAGCAACAGAAGAATATCCTGACATTGATACCATTATACCCATTGTATTGTCTGCCATATTATCAATTTTTGCTTTTATTGAATCAACATCAGTAGCTTCACTTTGGGATGTAGTAAATTTTAACTCAATGAGATATGTTGTCCCGTCCAATGAAATTGCTCCATCAATTTGTCGGCATCTTTAATATAAGGCTTCTTGTTATCAATATCACAATAGTCCAATAATTTATAAAACCAGTTTTGAAAATCATAACCAGCTTGTTGCATTCCAATTTGTAGTACCAATTTTTCAAGTTCATCCTTTAATTTCACTTTATCTGTTATTTCTCGTTGAATTTCAACATTTTTTTCGGAGGCTTCTTTCCGTTTTTTTATCTTGCTTTCTTCTTGTTCTACTTCTTTTTGTTGGGCATCTAAATATTTTTTCAGTTCAGAGACCGCTAATGTTGCTTCACGAATTTTATCATTTGAATCTTCCCAATTTCTTAAATCTGGAAATGTAGTTTGTTCTGATAAAGCTAATGCCATTTTTAAGAGTGCTGTATTTCCTTTATCGCTTTTTGGAAGTCTTAAAAACAATCTATCAAGAAAAGATCGTTTCGTTTCCTCATTGTTCCAACTATTCAAAAACTCTTCGGAAATATCACAACCACGAAGAAACTTTTTTAATGCGTTTTTTCGCCAGAAAGACTTTAATGCTGCCTCATAAGCTAAAGTTATAAGTTGTGGAGTAATTCTAAACTTCAAAACCAATCGCCCCCAGTCGCTTCTTTATCTCTTTTTCTAACTTGTGGCTCTCGTCAAAGTATCCCGCAAGTTCCGAGGTAAGCCTCACCATCTTTTCATCAAAGGGCTCCCCGTCATCGGCTTGGTCCGCAAGCCCCACATAACGGCTGGGGGTAAGAATATAATCCTGTTTGGCAATGTCCGCAGTTTTTACCACCGCCGAAAATCTTTTCTCTGCCTTAAACTTACCATTAGCATTCATCTGACAGAGTTTCCAAGTGGTAGGGTTAGAATCCTGTCCAAAGATTGAGAGTTTATTGATATTCCCCTGATGGCTTTCCACAAACTTTGCAGACTGAACTCGAACCTTCGGTTCGCACATTCCACCGGAACCACAACAGGGGTCATATACCCGACCACTCAAAGGCTGAATCACCTCAACCAGTGTCCGCACTCACAAGCGGGAGTATAAAACTCACCAGCAAGTTTTCCTTCCTGTTCGGCAAACTGTCCAAGGCAGTATTCGTAGGTTCTACCTAAAATGTCTTTGGTATCTCCGTGGGCGGTCATAGTGATATTGGTAAAGAGATCAACCACTTCTCCCAAACGGC
>JAITTF010000201.1 GCA_031287215.1 Bacteroidales bacterium | reverse complement strand
CAATAAAATGAACAACCAAACAGAATTAGACTACCTATTTGAAACAAGTTGGGAAATTTGTAATAAAGTAGGTGGCATTTATACAGTACTTTCCACTAAAGCATTAACCGCAGAAAAATGGTTAAAAGACCATTATATTTGCATTGGTCCCGATTTATCTAATGATAATCAATCTGACCACGATTTTATTGAAAATGATTCTTTGTATAAAAATTGGCGCGAAACCGCTCTCCAAGAAGGACTTAAAATCAGAATTGGCAGATGGAATATCAAAGGATCTCCTATCGTTATATTGATAGACTTCACCCCTTTCTTTGAACAAAAAAATCAGATTTTTACCAATTTTTGGTTAGATTATCACCTTGATTCTATCGCAGGTCAATGGGATTACGTAGAACCGGCTCTGTTTGGATATGCCGCAGGAAAAGTTATAGAGAGTTTTTACAACTTCTATTGTACTGCAGCAGATAAGATTATCGCCCATTTTCACGAATGGATGACCGGCACCGGCATCCTTTACCTCAAAAAACAGACCCCTCAAATTGGAACTGTTTTTACTACTCATGCCACCGCTTTAGGTCGCTGTATTGCCGGTAATGGTATGCCACTTTATGGTCCATTGAAAGAATATAACCCTAAAGAAACCGCTGAACGATTTAATATCAACGCCAAATTCTCTTTAGAAAATCTGTCGGCACAACTTTCAGATGTTTTGACTACCGTCAGTGCTATCACAGGAGAAGAGTGTAGTGCTTTTCTTGATAGAGACCCTGATGTATTGACTATCAATGGCTTTGAAAACAATTTTGTGCCTAATGAACTCATTTATCCTGAAAAAAGAAAGATAGCACGTCAGAAATTGAAAACAGTAGCTTCTGCTTTGTTATTAGAATCTATTGCTGAGGATGCACTATTGGTCGTCAATAGTGGGCGCTATGAGTATCATAATAAAGGAATTGACGTAGTAATTAAGGGATTAGGAAAATTGCAAGCACTACATCCCAGCAAAGAAGTGATTGCTTTTATCATGGTTCCGGCAGGCACTACAGGTCAGAAAGAACCTCTCATTCAACGTATTGCTGACATTGAAGCACAAGGAAACCAATATGTATTTCCGGCGGATCAAGTTGCCGATCAATATCCGGTTACCCATCCACTTCATAAACACCATGGAGATCCTATTATTATTGGTTCTCAAGAAGTGGGATTAGATAATAAAGGAAATGTAAAACTTATCTTTGTGCCTGTTTATCTGAATGGACATGATGGAGTTTTCAATATGAACTATTATGATTTATTGCCCGGCTTTGACATTTCACTATTCCCATCTTATTATGAACCGTGGGGTTACACTCCGTTAGAGAGTGCAGCCTTTGGCATACCTACTGTAACTACTTCATTAGCAGGTTTTGGAAGATGGGTGGACGAGAATTTTCAAAAAAATAAGAGTGTTTGGGTGATTCAAAGAAATGACGATAATGAAGAAGAGGTCTGCGACCAGATTGCAACATCATTGCAATATTTTCTCAGTTGTAATCCTTTAGAAAAAGAAAAACACAATCAAGAGGCTACAGCTATTTCAAAACAAGCTCTTTGGGTCAATTTTTACGACTATTATGTAGAAGCATATCAAATTGCTATAGAGAAAACATATAAACGTTTTGAGCAATTCAAAAATAAAAAGGCTAATTTTAGCGTTTTAGAGGTCAAAAGAGACAGTGTTCCGCAACAATGGAACCGCATTAGCATTAAGTCTAAACTGTCTGATTCCTTGATGCCGCTCATCAAATTGGCTTCCAATCTATGGTGGAGCTGGAATTATGAAGCTCGTCAACTTTTCGAAGAGTTTTTTGGAACTGAACTTTGGAAACAAGGCAACGAAAATCCGGTTCAACTACTACAAACTGTTCCATCGGAAAGAATTGATTTATATAAAAATAATACTGATTTTATCTGCAGATTAAATAGAATTTTTGCTCAATTCAACGACTATATCAACACTCCTCCTTCCATAAATCACAAAAAAGTTGCCTATTTCAGTATGGAATATGGTATTAGTAATGAGCTGAAAATTTTTTCAGGTGGATTGGGAATGTTAGCCGGCGATTATCTCAAAGAGGCAAGTGATTCCAATGTGCCTATGGTAGGGGTAGGCTTGCTCTATCGGTATGGATATTTTACTCAAGAAATTAATCCTCACGGCGAGCAGATGAACTTATATCAACGACAGAGTTTCTCTGCTTTACCTGTTCACCCTATGAGAGATGAAAATGGCAACTGGCTTAAAATCAGCATACCTTTCCAAGGGAGGACATTCTATGCACGTATTTGGCGTGTAGATGTTGGAAGAATTCCTTTATATCTTTTGGATAGCGATTGCTCGGAAAATAGAGATGAGGATAAGGGTGTAACAGGCTGCCTTTATGGTGGAGACGTAGAAAATCGTCTCAAACAGGAGATTTTACTCGGTATTGGAGGGGTTAGAATGTTAAATCTACTGGGAGAAAATCCTGAAATTTTCCACCTCAATGAAGGACATGCTGCTTTTTTATCTATAGAAAGGTTGTATAATTTTATTCAAGAAAAACGGCTCTCTATCAATATTGCCATAGAATTGGTCAAATCGTCTTCTTTATATACGACTCATACTCCGGTAGCTGCCGGGCACGATACTTTTAGTGAAGATTTGATTAGAAAATATTTTTCCAACTATCCTGACCGCTTTAATATTACCTGGAAAACATTTATGGGTTTAGGTAGAAGTAATATTGAGAATGTAGATGAGAAATTCTCTATGAGCATTCTCTGTTGCACTTTAAGCCAGGAAATTAATGGGGTAAGTGCGTTGCACGGACAAGTTACCCGTGAGATGTTTGCCTATCTCTACGAAGGACTTTTCCCTGAAGAGTTGTCTATAGGACACGTAACTAACGGGGTTCATTATTCCACATGGGCGCATCGAAAATGGCAAGATTTTCATAAAAAAACACTGGGTAATCAGTTGAGTGAGAATATTGCAGATGAGAAAAACTGGCAAAAAATCTATGATGCTGATGCACAAGAAATTTGGAATATAAAAAATCAATTGAGAGAAGAGTTGCTGGATGAAATCAAGATTTTGTTACAACAACAGATGACCCATCGCAACGAGCATCCTGCTACCATTTTCAACACCCTTCGTAGTATAAGAAAAGATGTCTTGGTAATTGGTTTTGCTCGCAGATTTGCAACTTATAAACGGGCACATCTACTCTTTTCTGATGAACAACGACTCAATAGATTACTCAACAATCCCCAAAGACCTATCATTTTTATTTTTGCAGGTAAAGCACATCCGCATGATAAAGCCGGTCAAGATTTAATTAAAAAAATTATTGATTTTTCTCGTAAACCGGAATTTATGGGTAAGATCATCTTTTTGGAGAATTATGATATGATTCTGGCTAAAAAATTGGTCTCCGGTTGTGATGTATGGCTCAACACCCCTACGCGTAATTTGGAAGCTTCCGGTACCAGCGGCGAAAAAGCAGCTATGAACGGCGTACTCAATTGCAGTATCTTAGATGGCTGGTGGGCAGAAGGTTATAAAAAAGATGCCGGTTGGGCTATCAATAAAGACCTTACTTATAAAAATACAGGTTTCCAAGATGAAATGGATGCAACCACTCTTTACCTTCTTATTGATGAGACTATTGCTCCTATTTTTTACAAACGAAATAAGAAAAATATTCCTGAAGGATGGGTAGCCATGATGAAAAATAATTTTGCTCAAATTGCACCTCATTTTACAATGAAAAGACAATTAATGGACTATTCTGAGCAATTTTATAGTCGTTTGGAAACGCAAGTCGATAAATTACATACGGAAGATTTAGCACAAGTTACCTCTTTAGTAAAGTGGAAGAAAAAAATACTCAATGATTGGGAAAATATAGAAGTCTTTGAGATCCAATCTCCTGACACATTTTCTCCTAACTTTCTGATGGGTGAAGATTTACGATTTAGGGTTTCTCTAAAATTGGGAAATATTCTTCCTGAAGAGATTAAATTAGAGGTTGTATTTGTCAATAAAAACGACAATGGGGTTGCCTTTGCATACAAAATCCCTTTTACTTTTGAAAAAATGGAACATAATATTGCAATCTATTCCACCCAAATGGACAGCCATAAAGTTGGAACATGGAATTGGGCTATCAGAATGGTTCCCTCCCACCCTCTTTTAGCTAATATATTGAGTTCTAAATTAGTAAAATGGTTATAGAACGATGTTATTAGACAATTTAATTGATTTTAAAGTCTATTTAGCTTCTGCTTCACAAAGGAGGCATCAATTGCTGTCTGAAATGGGCATACAATTTAAATATCTCCCGATTCAAGTTGAAGAAAACTATCCTAACTATCTTACACCGATTGAAGTGTGTGAATATCTATCCAAATTAAAATTAGCTGCCATCAACAGGGCACTGTATCCTAAAAATTCACTTTTTATTGCCTGCGATACAATTGTGGTTTTAGAAGGAAAAATTATGGGAAAACCGGTCGATATTGATGATGCTATCACTACTTTACAGCTATTGTCCAGCAAAGAGCACGATGTTATCAGTGGTCTCTCTGTTGCCAATAGTGAAGAGATCAAAACTACCCATCAATTGACAACAGTCAAGTTTAAAGAACTTACTCATCAAGAGATAGAGTATTATGTAAATCACTATCATCCAATAGATAAATCGGGTTCTTATGGCATCCAAGAGTGGATAGGATTGATCGGAATAGAAGAGATTAAGGGATCCTTTTATAATATTATGGGGATGCCGACCGAGCTATTATGGAAATTATTAAATTATTTTTCATCACCTCTTGATAATTACAAAAAAATCATGTAACTTTGCATTTTAAAAAAAGTACTTTATATGGGGTTATTTTCATTCTTAAATAAAGAGTTAGCTATAGACTTAGGTACAGCAAATACTTTAATTTTACACAACGATAAGGTAGTCGTTGATGAACCGTCAATCATTGCAATAGATAGAGATTCAGGCGAAGTGAAAGCCGTTGGCAGGAAAGCTTTGATGATGCATGGAAAAACCCATGAACATATCAAAACGATTAGACCTTTAAAAGATGGTGTCATTGCTGATTTCCAATCTACGGAAAAAATGTTGCGAGAATTTATCAAAATGACCGGTTCTAAATCATTTTTCATGCCTCCCTCCTTAAAGATGGTCATTTGTATTCCTTCCGGGATTACTGAAGTAGAAGAACGAGCTGTTAGAGATTCCGCAGAACAATCAGGGGCAAAAGAGGTTAGAATGATTCATGAACCTATGGCTGCAGCTATAGGTATTGGTATTGATGTGTTAGATGCCAATGGCAACCTTATTATCGACATCGGTGGCGGTACAAGCGAAATTGCCGTATTAGCTTTAGGCGGTATTGTAGCCAATAAGTCGGTAAAAACTGCCGGTGATGAGTTTAATTATGACATCCAAGAGCACATGCGTATTAAGCATAATATCGCTATAGGTGAGACTACTGCAGAACAAATTAAGATCAATGTTGGTTCTGCTATTGAAGACCTCGAAAATCCACCGGAAGAGTATGAAGTATATGGACGTGATCTTTTATTAGGTATTCCTAAATCCGTAAAAGTAAACCATCGTGAAATCGCTCAAGCCTTAAATCAATCTATTTCAAAGATTGAAGCTGCTGTAATCAACGTTTTGGCTCAGACTCCTCCCGAACTATCCTCCGACATTTTAAAAACCGTTATTTACTTGGCTGGTGGGGGTTCTTTGTTGCGTGGCTTAGACAAACGACTCTCTAAGAAAGTAGAATTGGCTGTTCATGTTGCCGAAGATCCACTTAAATCTGTAGCACGTGGCACCGCTATAGCACTTAGAAATTTCGATAAATTTCCTTTCTTAATCAAATAGAAATATTATCTTCAATACTTAATCCAGATTTTCCTTACGAACTATATATCTTTTCGCAAGGATTTTTTTATATTTTTTGATTGTGAATAAAAAAGAGAAAAATTAGGGAAGTTGCCTTGATAGGATTCGAACCCATACAAACAGAACCAGAATCTGCTGTGCTACCATTACACAACAAGGCAAAAAAAAAGTCTCAATGAGAACTTTAAAATTTGAGCGGAAAACGGGGCTCGAACCCGCCACCTACAGCTTGGAAGGCTGTCGCTCTACCAAATGAGCTACTTCCGCTTATTGATGTTTAAATTGTGGGGGGGGGAGGATTCGAACCTCCGAAGGCTGCGCCAAC